>JBDHTH010000350.1:0-4089 GCA_039808545.1 Phreatobacteraceae bacterium
CATGTCCAAGACCGTCGCCGTTCTCGTCGGCAGCCTCCGCAAGGAATCGTTCAGCCGCAAGGTCGCCAAGGCGCTGGCCGACGTCACGCCGGGGCTGAAATTCGACTTCGTCGAGATCGGCAACCTGCCGTTCTTCAGCCAGGACCTGGAAGAGAACCCGCCGGCCGAATGGGTGGCGCTCCGCGACCGCATCAAGGCGGCCGACGCGGTGCTCTACGTGACGCCGGAATACAATCGCTCGGTGCCGGGCGTGCTGAAGAACGCGCTCGATGTCGGCTCGCGGCCCTATGGCAAGGGCGTGCTGCTCGGCAAGCCGGCCGGCGTGATCTCGACCTCGATCGGCGCGATCGGCGGCTTCGGCGCCAACCATCACCTGCGCCAGTCGCTCGCCTTCCTCGGCAGCCCGACCATGAGCCAGCCCGAGGCCTATATCGGCAATACCGGCGCCCTGTTCGACGATGCCGGCAAGCTTATCAACGACGGCACGCGCGACTTCCTCGCCAATTACGGCAAGGCCTTCACGGCCTGGATCGACAAGCAGGCGGCCTGAGCACGGGCCTTTCGCGAGGTCACGACGACAGCGCCGCCGCGATCGCCTCGGGCAACGCGGCGGCGCTCGCGACGACCATGGCGGCGCCCGCCGCCTGAAGCCGCGCCGCATGGCCGGTGCCGCAATGACTGCCGCCCGTGAAGCCGATCACCGCCATGCCGGCCGCGATCGCGCCGGCGACGCCGGCGGGGGAATCCTCCACCACCACGGCGCGCTCCGGCGCAACGCCGCAGCGCCGCGCCGCATGCAGGAACAGATCCGGCGCCGGCTTGCCGCGCGCCACCTCCTCGGCGCTGAACACACGGCCGGGGAAGCGGCGCAGCAGGTCCGTCAGGCCCAGGGTCAGCGCGAGCCGCTTATGGGTCGAGGAGGAGGCGACGCAGGTGCGCGCCGTAAGGCCGTCCAGCACTGCCTCGATCCCTGCGATCGGCCTCAACTCGCGCGCAAAGGCCTCGGCGAGCGCCGCGTCGACCCGCGCCGCGAAATCGGCCGGCAGCCGCAGGCCGCGCTCCGCTTCGATCGCCGCGACCATGTCGGCGAAGCTCTTGCCGACGAACTGCGCCATGACCTCGTCCGCCGTGTAGGGGATGCCGAGGCCGCTCAGCACCGCCGCGTCGACGCCGCAGGCGATGGCCTCCGAATCGATCAGCACGCCGTCGCAATCGAAGATGACCAGGGACATCGTGGCTCCTTGCGCGAGTTGCGCCTGCAATCCCGCTTCTCGCCGTGCTTGTAAAGAGAACCGAAAGGTGGATCATGCATTCTGACGCATCCGTACCGGTGCATGATGAACAGACCGTGGACCGAAACCGCCGGCTATACGATCGCGGCCGTGGCGGCTTCCCTGGCGATCACCGCGACGATCCGCTGGGCCTTGGGCGCCCCCGTCTGGAGCGGCACGCTGGCGATCGCCTTCCTCTGTCCGGCGCTGATCGCGCCCTCGCTGATCGCCTGGGATTTCCGCCGCCAGGAACGCGTCCGCGGGCTGATGGCGGAGCTCGAGGCGGCGCATGCCGCGCTGCGCAGCGCCTATGACCGGCTCGCCGAGCAGGCAAGTCGCGACGAGCTGACGGGCCTTTTCAACCGCGCCGCCTTCTTCGCCTATGCCGAGCGGCATGGCGGCACTGCGGGCGTGCTGCTGCTGCTCGATGTCGACCGCTTCAAGGCGATCAACGATTCGCATGGCCATGTCGTCGGCGACGCGGCGCTGCGGGCGGTCGCCGAGGCGATCGGGCAGGCGGCCGGCTCGGGAGGGCTCGCGGCGCGGGTCGGCGGCGAGGAATTCGCGGTGCATCTGCCGGACCTCGCCCCGGATGCGGCCGCGAGCATCGCGGAGCGCATCCGCGACAGCGTCCGCCGCCTGCGCGTCCCGGCGGCGGCCGAAGAGGTGGTGCCGCTTTCGGTCAGCATCGGCGGCGCGGCGGGCCGGCCGGGCGCGAGCTTCATGGACCTCTACCAGGAAGCCGACCGCCAGCTCTATCGCGCGAAGCACGAGGGGCGGAACCAGGTCCAGGGTTTCACGGAAAGCGAGGAGCGCGGCGCGCGGGAAGACGTCGCGGACCTCGCCGGAGGCGCCGAGCTGGCGAGCAAGGCCTGAGCGCTTGCGCCTAAGGGGCGCGTTGCGCGGGAACGGACAGCGCCTCGGCCTCCTGCAAACGTTCTCGACTTGATATGCTGACCGAGCTCGTGTCGTATTTCTTGCGCCGCGAACGGCTCTACCGGTCGGGCTCGGCGTCCCGCTGCCCAGGGCCGCGGCCTCGGAGAACAGGCCATGTGTCGGAAATATCTCATCTCCATAGCCGCCCTGGCGGCCCTGTCCTTCTCAGGCGCCGCTTTTGCGCAGAACGCCTGGCATGTGGGCGACAAGGTCAGCGTCTGGGTCAGCGCCGACTATTACGACGGGACGGTCCTAGAGGTTGGGTCCGGCGACCATGCCGGCCAGTACCTCATCCACTTCGACAAGTTCACGTCGGACCAATATGCGCTCGCGAAGAATGTCGTTGCCCGAAAGCCGGCGGCGGCCGAGAAGACCGGACCGAATGGCTGCCGCATCATCCTGATCAACGGCCTGCCGGCCTGCGATCCCGCGACTGTCAAGCGACGCTAGAGCCTTTCCGGTTCTGATGGAATCAGAGCCAGGGCCCTCCCTCTCGGGGGTTGCGCGCTTTCTTCACGCGAGCCTGTATCCAACGCTAAGCCGCACCCCCGTGCCGCCAAAGAAAAAGGCCGCCTTGCGGCGGCCTCTATCCGTTGGAAGCGTCACGCTCCGCTCAGTTCAGCTTGGCGCGTACATCCTTGATGGCATCGGCGATCAGCGCGTCGCCGGCTTCCCCGGCGGCCTTCGCCGAGAGGATCGCGGTGGCGGCGCCGACCGCCGCCTCTGCGGCCGCCGAGCGGACGTCGGAGACCGCCTGCGCCTCGGCCTGGGCGATCTTGGTCTCGGCGATCTTGGTGCGCCGCGCCACGAACTCCTCGGCCTTCGCCTTCGCCTCGGCCGCGAGGCGCTCGGCCTCGGTCTTGGCGTTGGCGACGATCTCGGCCGCTTCCTTCTCGGCCGCGTCGCGCTTGGCCTTGAAGGTGGCGACCAGCGCCTCGGCCTCCTTGCGCAGCTTCTCGGCCTCGGCGAGCTCGGTGGCGATCTTCGCGCCACGATCGTCGAGCGCCTTGGCGACGCCCTTCGCGGCGCCGGCGCGCAGCGCCAGCCCCACGAACACGACGAACGCGACCGCGACCCAGAATTCCGGCGTCAACAGCATGACCTGATCCTCAGCGCTTCAACGCGGCGTCGACCGCGCTCTTGACCTCGGCGGCCTTGACCTTGCCGCCGCCGAGCTTCTCGACGATGGCGCCAGCGGCGTCGACCGCGATGCCGTGCACATTGCCCATCGCGGCCGCCTTGGTGGCGGCGATCTGGGCCTCGGCGGCCGCCAGCTTGGCGCTGAGCTCGGCGTCGAGCGCCTTGCGCTGCGTCTCGGCGTCGGCCGCGACCTTGGCGTGGGTGTCGGCCGCGATCGCCTGGGCGTTGCCGCGCGCGTCGGCGAGCGCCTTCTCGTAGGCGGCGCCGGCCGCCTCGGCCTCGGTCCTCGCCGCCTCGGCGTTGGCGAGGTCGGTCTCGACCTTGCGGCGGCGGTCCTCCAGGATCGTGCTGATCTGCGGCACGATCACCTTGGACATCAGCCAGTAGAGCGCGCCGAACGTGATCGCCAGCCAGAAGAGCTGCGACGCGAAGGTCTCGGACGCGAACGGCGGAAAGGTGCCGGTCGCGTGCGGCGCCTCGGTGGCGGCGTGAGCGGGGGTCGCCATGGATCAGTCTCCGGCTAGGGAAAGGCCCGCCACGGGAGCGGGCCGGAGGTCCCTAAGGGGATGCGGCGGGAATCGGGCCGGCGCCCGGCCGGCGGCCGGGCCCGGCGATTCCCCGCCGATCAGACGGCGAACAGCAGCAGCAGGGCGATGAGCAGCGAAAAGATGCCCAGCGCTTCCGTCAGCGCGAAGCCGAGCAGCAGGGTGCCGCGCTGGCCGTCGGCCGCCGACGGGTTGCG
>JBDHTH010000351.1:0-4083 GCA_039808545.1 Phreatobacteraceae bacterium
TCGACGCGATCAAGCGGCACGGCAATAGCTGGGCGGTGCTGACCAGCCGCGGCCTGATCGTGCCGAGCGCGCAGTAGGCGGCTCAACCCGCGAACCACAACGCCGCGAGGATCAGCGTCAGCGGCAGCGTCACGGCCGCGATGATGGTCTCGACCGCGATGATCGCCGCCATCAGGCCGGCATCGCCGCCGAGCTGGCGCGCCAGGATATAAGACGAGGACGCGGTCGGCAGCGCCTGGAAGAGCAGCGCGACGATCGCAGCCTCGCCGCCGAGCCCGAATATCACGCAGGCCGTGAAGGTGACGAGCGGCAGCATCAGGAACTTCGCCGCCATCGCGAGCAGCGCGTTTCGCCGCCCGCCCCGGAACGCCTCGAGGTCGAGCGCCGCGCCGACGCAGATGAGGCCGATCGGCAGCGCCGCCTGGCCGAGCGCCTTCAGGCTCGCATCGATGCCTGGCGGCAGCGGCAGGCCGCTCGCCTGGAAGGCGCCGCCGATCGCACAGCCGAGGATCAACGGGTTCGTAACGACCGATCTGAGGATGCCCGCGAGCGTCGGGCGGGCGTCGCCGAAGGCCGCGAAGACGAGGATGCACAGCACGTTGACGGTCGGCACGATAACCGCGTTGGCGAGCGCCGACAGCGTCACGCCGGCGCTGCCGAACAGGCCGATCGCCGCCGTCAGCCCGACATAGTTGTTGAAGCGGATGCCGCCCTGGAACACCGAGGTGAAGGCCGGCCCGTTCGCCACGAGCCGGCGGCCGACGAGGATCAGCACGGCCGATCCGGCCAGAAGCGAGGTGATCAGAACCAGCGCGAAGCGGCCGATCGCGACCTTCGACATGTCGGCGGTCGCGAGCCCGTGCACGAAGAGCGAAGGGAGCAGCACGAAATAGGAGAGGCGCTCCGCATCCGCGAAGAAGGCAGGCTTGAGGAAATTCGTCCGCCGCAGCGCGGCGCCGAAGCCGATCAGCAGCCCGGTCGGCGCGAGGGCGAGGAGGATGGCAAGGGTCACAGGACGCGCGGCTTGGCGGTGGAGGGAGGCGCGATCTTAGAGCGCGCTCCCCGCGCAGGGAACCATGCCATGGGCCGAAGCGGCGCCCGCGGCCTTTCTATTTCAGCGAGAGCGCGACCGATCCGGCAATCGGGTCCGTGACGCCGAGCCCGCCGCCGAGATCCTCCAGCGTGTGGCGGAAGCCGTCGAGCGTGGCGATCATCTGCGGGCGCGCGGCGGCCATCGCGTCGAGGCTCTCCCATTCGGCGATGATGCAATAGCGGCCCTCGCTTGCCGCGATGATGTTCGCATGCCGCAGGCCGGGCCAGTTCGCCGCCACGTTGCGGTGCGCGTCGAGAAACGCGCTTTCCATTCCCGGCTTCACCTTGAAACGCACGGTGTTGAACGCAGTCATGGAGGCCTCCGCTGCTCGGGGTGGCGGGCTTTATTAGCGGCACTCGGCGTATTGCGGCAGCATAGCGCGATGGCTTCCTTTACGGAAGCCTTGCGCATGCGAAGCCTTCTCAGGCCGCGCCGCGAGGCCGGCCTATGGGGTCAGCGGCGGGCGCCCGTGTCGGTTTTTCGCAGGAAGGCGGCAAGGCGGGAGTCGGGTGAGGCCGAGATCTCGGACGGCTTGCCGCGCTCGATGACGCGGCCCGCCTCCATGAACCAGATCTCGTCCGCGACCTCGCGCGCGAAGCCCATCTCGTGGGTGACGCAGATCATCGTCATGCCGCCGGCCGCGAGGCGCTTCATCGCGGCGAGCACCTCGCCGACCATCTCGGGGTCGAGCGCCGAGGTCGGCTCGTCGAACAGCATCACCTCCGGGTCCATGGCGAGGGAGCGCGCGATGGCGACGCGCTGCTTCTGCCCGCCCGAAAGCCGGCCCGGCATCTCGTCGGCCTTCTCGGCGAGGCCGACGCGGGAGAGCTCCTCCAGCCCGCGCTCGCGGGCGGCAGGTTTCGACATGCCGCGCAGCTTGGTCAGGCCGAGCGTGATGTTGCCGATCGCCGAGAGATGCGGGAACAGGTTGAAGGCCTGGAACACGAAGCCGACGCGCTGGCGCAGCTTGTTGATGTTGACGCCGCGCGAGGCGATGTCGACATCGTCGATGAGCACGCGCCCGCCCTGGATCGCCTCCAGGCGCGTCACGGTGCGGATCAGCGTCGACTTGCCCGAGCCCGAGGGCCCGACCAGCACCTTCACCTCGCCGCGCTTGACCTCGCCCGAGACATCGGCGAGGGCCCGCATCTGGCCGAAGCGCTTCTCGACATTCTCGAACCGGATCATGGCTGCCTCATGCGAGAACCGCGACGCCGGGCGTGCCGCCGCGGCTCGTCGAGATGCGCCGCTCGATGAAGCGCGCCAGCGAGGTCAGCGCGAAGCATAGCGCGAAATAGGTCAGCGCCAGGATGCCGTAGACCTCGAATGGCTGCGTCAGCAGCACGTTGTTGACCTGGGCGGCCGCGAAGGTGAGCTCGTGGGCGCTGATCACGTAGCCGAGCGAGGTCTCCTTGATGGTGGAGACGAACTGGCTGACCATGCTCGGCAGCATGTTGTGCAGGGCCTGCGGCAGCACGATCTTCAGCGTCGTCGGCCAGTAGCCGAGGCCGAGCGCGGTCGCGGCCTCGGTCTGGCCCTTCGGCAGGCCCTCGATGCCGGCGCGGATGATCTCCGAGAGATAGGCGGCCTCGTAGACGACGAGCGCGATGATCAGCGTCTCGACCCCGCCCACCGCCCGGCCGATGACCAGCGGCGAGAAGAAATAGGCCCAGAAGATGAACATGATGAGCGGCAGGCCGCGCACCGTGTGGACGATCGCGGTGGCGGGCAGGCGCAGCCAGCGATGGGAGCTGAGGCGGGCCAGCGCCAGAGCGATCGCGAAGGGAAAGCACAGGGCGAGCGAGACCGTCGCCATGAACATCGTCATGGTCAGGCCGCCGATCGGCCCGTGCGGATACTGCCCGACGAGGAAGAGCAGCCAGTTGTTCTGGATGATCTCGATCATCAGCGCGTCTCGAGCTTGAGGCGGCGGCCCGAATAGCTGCCGAGCGCCATGATCGCGAAGGAGACCGTGAGGTATATCGCGGTCGCGACCGCGAAAGCCTCGAAGGTCTTGAAGGTGTAGCTCTCGACCTCGCGCGTGCGGTAGGTCAGCTCGCCGACGCCGATCGCCATGGCGAGGCTGGTGTTCTTGAACAGGAGCAGCGTCTGGTTGATCAGCGGCGGCACCGCGATGCGCAGCGCCTGCGGCAGCACGACATAGCCCATGGTGCCGAGATAGCCGAAGCCGATCGAGCGGGAGGCTTCATATTGCGCCCGCGGGATCGAGCGGATGCCGCTGCGGATGTCCTCGGCGACATAGGCGGCGGCCGCGAGGCCTAACGCGATCGCGGCGAGCAGGAACTCGCCGTGATGGGCGTTGATCCATTGCCGCGCCACGCGCGGCAAGAGCGAGGGGACGCCGAAATACCAGACGAAGATCTGCACCAGCAGCGGCACGTTGCGATGGTACTCGACATAGAGCGCGACGAACCATTCGAGCGGCCGGAACGGGATCATCCGGATGAGCGTGAGGGTGATCCCCATCGCCATGGCGAGGCACCAGGCGACGAGCGTCAGCGCGAAGGTCGTCGCGATGCCGATCAGGAACCAGTTCAGATACTGGCCGCTGAGCACGCTGCCCAGATCGAAGACATAGCCCATGGACAGCGCCCCCCGGTGCCGGATTGTCTGGTTGTGCGGCTATCGTCCCGCGCCCTCAGATCACGCTGACTTTTGATCGAGCCGATCAAAAGTCAGGACAGCGATCGATTCCCAAGAGCTAGAGACTGCTTGGGCCCTTCAAACGATCCCGTTTGAAGGGAGCAGGCTCCAGCCAAGCCGCGGGACGCGAGGCGTCAGTGCTTGATCTCTTCGACCTTGAAGTCGCGCTTGATGTCGAAGGCGGTGCCCGTGCCGAACCACTTGCCGAAGATCTTGTCGAGCTCGCCCGATGACGCGAGCTTGGCGAGTGTGGCGTTCACCAGCTCCTTGAAGGCCGCCTCGTTCTTGCGCAGGCCAAGGCCCCAGGGCTCGACGAAGAGCGACTT
>JBDHTH010000352.1:0-4081 GCA_039808545.1 Phreatobacteraceae bacterium
GGCGGGAAACCATCCATGCCTGCACGCTACCATCCCGACACCGACATCCCCGACGGCGCCGCGCCGCCGGGTCCCGCTTCCTGAGGAACCCCTCCATCATGCAGATCCCCACCCTCGGCGGCCTGAAAGTGCTCGATCTCTCGCGCGTCCTCGCGGGCCCCTGGATCGGCCAGACGCTGGCCGATCTCGGCGCCGACGTCGTCAAGGTCGAGAGCCCGGAGGGCGACGACACGCGCAAATGGGGGCCGCCCTTCGTCGAAGGCGTGAATGGGGAGAATTTCTCGGCCTGCTACTATCACGCCTGCAATCGCGGCAAGCGCTCGGTGGTGGCCGATTTCCGCACCGAAGAGGGGCAGGATTTCGTGAAGTCGCTCGCCCGCCACGCCGATGTGGTGATCGAGAACTTCAAGGTCGCAGGCCTTGCGAAATACGGGCTCGACTATGCGGGGCTGAAGGCCGTGAACCCGCGCATCGTCTATGCCTCGATCACCGGCTTCGGGCAGACCGGCCCCTATGCGGAGCGGGCCGGCTACGACTTCCTCGTGCAGGGCATGGGCGGCTCCATGGACCTGACGGGCGAGCCGGGCGGCATGCCGATGAAGACCGGCTACGCGGTCGCCGACATCTTCACCGGCCTCTACGCGGCGATCGGCATCCTCTCGGCGCTGAGGCGCCGCGACGCGACCGGCGAAGGCGCGCATATCGACTGCGCGCTGCTCGACAGCCAGGTCGGCGTGCTCGGCTACCAGGCGATCAACTACCTCTATTCCGGCGCGCTGCCGAAGCGGCTCGGCAACGCCCATCCCAACATCGTGCCCTATGAGGTGTTCCGCACCTCGGACGGCTTCGCGATCGTCGCGACCGGCAACGACCGGCAATACCGCGATTTCTGCGCCGCGATCGGCGCGGACGAGCTCGCGGACCATCCCGACTATCTGAAGAACGCCGACCGGGTGAAGAACCGCAAGCCGCTGATCGAGACGCTGAACGCCCATACGGAGCGCTTCACGCGCGCCGCGCTGCTGGAGCGGCTGGAGGCGCTCAAAGTGCCGGCCGGTCCGATCAACACGGTCGCGGACATCTTCGAGGACCCGCAGGTGAAGGCGCGCGGCGTCGCGGTGGCGCTGCCGGCCGACTACACCAAGGCGGGCTCGATCCCCTCGATCCGCACGCCGATCGTGCTCGACGGCGTGCCGCAGGTGGCGATGCGCCCCTCCCCGCGCCTCGGTGAGCACCAGGACGACATCGCGCGCGATCCCAACTGGGGCGGCACGCCCGCCTGAACCGCTTCCCCTATCCCCAAGGACATTCGGCCATGGACGGCACTTCCACCAATCTTCGCAGCGGCGGCCAGCTCGTCGTCGACGCGCTCCTCGACCAGGGCGTCGAGCATGTGTTCTGCGTGCCGGGCGAGAGCTATCTCGCGGTGCTCGACGCGCTGCACGATGCCGCGATCAACGTCACGGTGTGCCGCCAGGAAGGCGGCGCCGCGATGATGGCGGACGCCTCGGCGCGGCTCACCGGGCGGCCCGGCGTCGTGATGGTGACGCGCGCGCCCGGCGCCACCAATGCCTCCGCGGGCATCCATATCGCGGAGCATGACAGCGTGCCGCTCGTCATGTTCGTCGGCCAGGTCGAGAAAGGCATGCTCGGGCGCGGCGCCTTCCAGGAGATGGATTTCAAGGCAGTGTTCGGCTCCTTCGCCAAATGGGTGGTGGAGATCGACGATCCGGCCCGCATCCCCGAGATCGTCTCCCGCGCCTTCCACATGGCGATGCAGGGCCGGCCCGGCCCGGTCGTCATCTCGCTGCCCGAGGAGATGCTGATCGAGCGTGCCCAGCCCATCAAGCTGCCGCGCATCGAGCCGGTCGCGACCTGGCCGGGCCTGACCCAGATGGCTGAGCTGCAGAAGATGCTGTGGGCCGCCAAATCGCCGATCGCGATCATCGGCGGCGGCGGATGGACCGAGGAGGCCTCGCTCCGTTTCCAGCGCTTCGCCGACCGCTTCGATCTGCCGGTCGCGGCCTCGTTCCGCCGGCAGTCGCTGTTTCCGGGCGATCACCGTTGCTATGCGGGCGAGATCGGCATCGCGCCGAACCCGAAGCTGAAGGCGCGGATCGACGCATCCGACCTCGTGCTGCTGGTCGGCAGCCGCATGTCCGAGATGGCGTCGCAATCCTACACGCTGTTCGACATCCCGCTGCCGCGGCAGGCCTTCGTGCATGTGCATGCCGACGCCGAGGAGCTCGGCCGCGTCTATCATCCCGCGCTCGGCATCAACGCGACGCCGGCCGCCTTCGCGGCGACGCTGGAGACCGTGCATCCGCCGCAGACGATTCCCTGGGCGGGGGCCGCCAAGGAAGCGCACGACATCTTCCTCGCCTGGAACGAGGCCAAGCCTCAGATCCCCGGCAAGCTGCAGATGGGGGAGGTGATGGCGGCCTTGCGCGACTATCTGCCGCGAGACGTGATCATCACCAACGGTGCCGGCAACTACGCGACCTGGCCGGCGCGCTTCCTGAAATACCTCAATTTCGGCGGCCAGCTCGCCCCGACCAGCGGCTCGATGGGCTACGGCCTGCCGGCCGCCGTCGGCGCCAAGCGCACGCGGCCCGACCGCATGGTGGTGTGCTTCGCGGGCGACGGGTGCTTCATGATGCACGGGCAGGAATTCGCGACCGCCGTGCAATACGACCTGCCGATCATCGTCGTGCTGATCGACAACGCGATGTACGGCACGATCCGCATGCATCAGGAGCGCGAGTTTCCGGGCCGCATCTCGGCGACCTATCTGAAGAACCCGGATTTCGCCGCCTATGCGGTCGCGTTCGGCGGGCATGGCGAGCGGGTCGAGAGCACGGAGGAATTCATGCCGGCCTTCGACCGGGCCGTGAAGAGCGGCAAGCCGGCGATCCTGCACTGCTTCATCGATCCGGAGGCGATCACGCCCGGCACCACCATCGCGGCGATCCGCGAGAAGGCGAAGGCGGAAGGGAAATAGCCGGCTCGGCGCCATGACGCTCGCGGAATACAACGCCTTCTGCGCCGCCCTCACGGCCACGACGCATGTCGTGCAATGGGGCGGCGCGCATGTCTGGAAGGTCGGCGGCAAGGTGTTCGCGATCGCCTGGGACGAGGGCGAGGCGCTCGCCGTCACCTTCAAGGTGTCGGATCTCGCCTTCGAACTCCTGCCCGAGCAGCCGGGGCTCCGGCCCGCGCCCTATCTCGCCTCGCGCGGGCTGAAATGGATCCAGCGCACCGACGATAGCGGCATGGACGATGCCGCGCTCCGCGACTACCTCGCCGAGAGCCACCGGCTGATCGCCGCCAAGCTGCCGAAGAAGATGCGCCTCGCGCTCGGCATCCCGATCGGCTGAAAACGCCGCCAAGCTTCCTATCCCATCGCTCATAGTTACCGCTTCACAAGGGCATAGTGATGTTTTATACATCACTCATGCATGATGAGGCTTGAGCCCATGATCACGGCCGGACAAATGCGGGCCGCGCGCGCCCTGCTCGGCATCGACCAGGCGAAGCTGGCGGAGCTTTCGGGCGTTTCGCTCGCCACGATCCAGCGGATGGAAGCCAGCGAAGGCAATGTCCGGGGCGTCGTCGATACGCTCACCAAGGTGGTGGCGGCGCTGAAGACAGCGGGCGTCGACCTGATCGGCGAGGACGAGCGCAGCGAGCAGGGCGGGCGCGGCGTGCGCCTGCGCGGCACTCCGGGCCGCCCCGGCGGCTGAGAGCCGCTCACGATCACGGCCTTCGATTTCGAGCGGGGCCTGCCGCCCCGCGCCTCCCTCCGGGACCATCGCGATGAGCACTTCCCACCAGACCGCTCCCACCCCGTCCAGCCGGCCGAGCTTCGCCGACCTCTTCACCCCAAAACTGATCACGGTGCTGCGTGAGGGCTACGGCCGCGCCGCCCTGCAGCGCGACCTCGTCTCGGGGCTGACGGTGGCGATCGTGGCGCTGCCGCTCTCGATGGCGATCGCGATCGCGTCCGGCGTCTCGCCCGACCGCGGCCTGTTCACGGCGATCGTCGGCGGCTTCATCGTCTCGGCGCTCGGCGGCAGCCGCT
>JBDHTH010000353.1:0-4063 GCA_039808545.1 Phreatobacteraceae bacterium
GGGAAATGCCCGGCATGGTGCTCGATCAGGATGCCGGTGAAGCGCTCCATCGAGCCGCAGATGGCGCGATGCACCATAACGGGCGGCTTCTTCTGGCTGTCGGCGTCGATAAAGAAGGCGCCGAAGCGCTCCGGCAGGTTGAAGTCGATCTGCGTCGTGCCGCATTGCCAGTCGCGGCCGATGGCGTCGCGCAGCACATACTCGAATTTCGGCCCGTAGAAGGCGCCCTCGCCCGGATTGATCTCCGTCTTGATCCGGTTGGACTGCCGGGAGATCGTCTCCAGCACGTTGGTCATCACGCGCTCGGCGTGATCCCAGGACGCATCCGAGCCGACCCGCTTCTCCGGCCGCGTCGAAAGCTTGACGACGAGATCGCTCGTGAAGCCGAAATCCGCATAGGTCGAGAGGATCAGCTCGTTGATTTTCAAGCATTCCTCGGCGAGCTGCTCCTCGGTGCAGAAGATATGCGCGTCGTCCTGCGTGAAGCCGCGCACCCGCATCAGGCCGTGCAGCGCCCCGGAAGGCTCGTAGCGGTGCACCGAGCCGAACTCCGCGAGGCGGATCGGCAGCTCCCGGTAGGATTTCAGCCCGTGCTTGAAGATCTGCACATGGCCGGGGCAGTTCATCGGCTTCAGCGCGAAGATCCGCTTGTCCTCGGCCTCCTCGCCCGCCGACTGCACCTGGAACATGTTCTCGCGGTACCAGCCCCAATGGCCCGACGTCTCCCACAGGCCCTTGTCGAGGACCTGCGGGGCGTTGACCTCCTGGTAGTCGGCGGCTAGGCGCCGGCGCATATAGGCGACGATCTGCTGGAACACCGTCCAGCCCTTCGGATGCCAGAAGACGACGCCCGGCCCCTCCTCCTGGAAGTGGAAGAGGTCCATCTCGCGCCCGAGCCGGCGATGGTCGCGCTTCTCCGCCTCCTCGAGCTGCCTGATATAGGCGTCGAGGTCTTCCTGTTTGGCGAAGGCCGTGGCGTAGATGCGCGTCAGCATCGGGTTGTTGGAATCGCCGCGCCAATAGGCGCCCGCCACCTTCATCAGCTTGAAGGCGTTGCCGATCTTGCCCGTCGAGGTCATGTGCGGGCCGCGGCAGAGGTCGAACCACTCGCCCTGGCGGTAGATCTTCAGATCATCGCCCGACGGAATCGCGTCGATCAGCTCCACCTTGAAGCGCTCGCCCTTGTCGCAGAACACGTCCTTCGCCTTCTCGCGCGTCCACACTTCCTTCGTGAAGGGCGCGTCGCGGGCGATGATCTTGCGCATCTCGGCCTCGATCGCCGGGAAATCCTCCGGCGTGAAGGGCTCGTTGCGCGCGAAATCGTAATAGAAGCCGTTCTCGATGACCGGGCCGATGGTCACCTGCGTGCCCGGCCAGAGATTCTGCACCGCCTCGGCCAGCACATGCGCGGCATCGTGGCGGATCAGCTCCAGCGCACGCGGATCCTCGCGGCTGATGAACTCGATCTTTGCGTTCTTTGTAATCGGGTCGGACAGGTCCGCGACCACGCCGTCGAGCGCCATCGCGACGGTACGCTTGGCGAGCGAGGGCGAGATGCCCTTGGCGATCTCGAGGCCGGAAATGTTGTCGGGGAAGGACCGGACGGCGCCGTCCGGAAACGTCACGTTGATCATCGTCGTCTCCCGCTCACTCTCTGCCTACGAAGCAGGTAAGCGTCGCTTGGTGTGGAAAGCCGCGGGAGCCATCCGCCCGAATCGCCTTTTCACCAATCGGCGTCGAGAGGACCGCGCCAGCGGCCATAGCGCCACGGACTATACCAGCGGCCCTCTTTCGGCAATTCCTCCGGCACGCGGTCGATGCCGGCCGTGCCGAACGGATGGCAGCGGCAGAGCCGCGCGAGGCCCATCCATCCGCCGGCCCACAGCCCGTGGCGGGTAATCGCCTCGTCCATATAGTCCGAGCAGGTCGGCAGGTGCCGGCAATGGAAGCCTATCAGCGGCGACAGCGTCAGCTTGTAGCCGCGCAGCGCGGCGCGCGCCGCCGTGATATGGATGCCGCGCGATGCCGGCATGGCCTGCCCCGCCTTCTTCTCGCCCCGCTCGGCGGTCATGCCTCGTTAACCCTAATTCTTGAGGTCGCCCTAACCATTTTCGTTCACGTTTCGCCTTGCATTGCCGGAGTGACATTGTGACGCGTTGCCGTTCCTATTGCGCCGCCCTCGTCGCGGCCTTCTTCCTCGCCGCCCCCGCCACCGTGGCTTCCGCCCAATCGGGCGAGGGCTGGACCGTGACCGTGAAGGGCAACATCGTCGCCTCGCCCAAATATATGGGCTCGAACGAGCTGGGCCTCATCGCCTACCCCTCGCTCTCGTTCCGCCGGCCCGGCGCGCCGGAAGTGTTCTCCTCGCCGGACGACGGCATCGGCTTCGCGGTGATCGACACCGGGCAGTTCCGGATGGGCCCGGTCGGCCGCTTCGTCTCCAGCCGCAAGCAGAGCGATGACGACAAGCTCGTCGGCATCCACGATGTCAAATGGACGATCGAAGGCGGCGTTTTCGCCGAGTTCTTCATGCTGGAGAACAGGATGCGGGCCCGCGCCGAGCTGCGCCACGGCTTTCGCGGCCAGGACGGCTTCGTGCTGAATGCCGGCCTCGACTGGATCGAGCATTTCAACGCCTGGACCTTCGCGATCGGCCCGCGCCTCGCCATCGCCGATTCCAAGTCGATGAACACCAATTTCGGCGTGACCCCGCTCGACGCCTTCCTCAACCCGTATGTCTCGGCGCCGTTCGAGGCGCGCGGCGGCATCCGCAGCGTCGGCCTCTACGCCTCCGCGACCTACCGCATCGACCCGCAATGGGCCGTGACGGTGCATGGCGGCTACGACCGCCTCGTCGGCGATGCCGCCAAGAGCCCGATCACCCGCGAGATCGGCAGCCGCGACCAGTTCACCCTCGGCGCGATCGTCAGCTACTCGTTCCACTTCCCCGGCTTCGGGCCGTTCAGGTAAGGCCGAGCCGGTCGCCGAACAGCCCGACGAGGGCGCCGAGCGCCAGGATCCAGAGCGGATTGAGGCTGGTCCTCAGGATCGCGGCCGCGCCGAGGATCGTCAGCACCACCGTGACCACGCCGACATCGGCGGCCTTGGCCGTGATGACGCCGCTCGCCAGCATCAGGCCGATGGCGATCGGCACGAGGCCGTTCTGCGCCGCGATCAGCCAGCGCGAGTTGAGCGCCTTGCGGCGGATCCGCGACATCACCAGCGCGATGACGCAGGACGGGCCGTTCATCCCGATCGTCGCCGCGACGAAACCGCCGAACCCGGCGATATTCCAGCCGAGCAAGCTGGAGAACAGCACGTTCGGGCCGGGCGCCGCCTGCGCCAGCGCGAAGAGCCGCGCGAAATCGCCGTCATTCACCCAGCCGCGCGCCGTCACGACCTGCGCATGGATCTCCGGCACCACCGCATTCGCGCCGCCGATCGCCAGGAACGACAGCGAGGCGAAGATCGTCAGGATGTCGAGCAGCGGGTCGTCCTTCACGCGTCCCCGCCTTCCGTCGGCCGCCCGCGCGCCTCCAGGACGAGGTCGCGATAGGCGAGCGCTATGCTCGGCGGCGCCAGCACCAGCACCGCGACGATCAGCGAGACCTTGAAGAACGCGACCAGGACGAAGGCCGCGAGGCCGAACAGCACCTGCGTCATCTTCAGGTCGAGCCTCAGCGCCATCTTCAGCGCCGTGCCGATGACGAGCCCCGCCGCCACGGCCGCGACGCCGGTCAGCGCCTCGGCGACGACCGGCAGCGCGCCGTAGCGGTCATAGAGCCAGCCGAGCCCGACGAGGATGACGAGCGGCGCCGCCATCAGCCCCGACAGCGCCGCCAGCGCGCCCGAGACGCCGTGGAAGCGGTCGCCGATCATGATGCAGAGATTGATGACGTTCGGACCGGGAAGCACCTGGCCGAGGCCGAGCATCGTCGCGTATTCGCGCTCGGTCAGCCATTTGCGCTCCTCAACGACGATCAGCCGCGCCCAGGGCGCGACGCCGCCGAAGCCGCAGAGCCCGGCCTTCAGGAAGCCGAGGAACAGGTCCCGCCGCCGCACC
>JBDHTH010000354.1:0-4055 GCA_039808545.1 Phreatobacteraceae bacterium
ATGGCCAAGATCATTATCGACGGCTCCGAGATCGACGTGCCGCCCGAGTTCACGCTGCTGCAGGCGGCGGAGGCGGCGGGCGCCGAGGTGCCGCGCTTCTGCTTCCACGAGCGGCTGTCGATCGCCGGCAATTGCCGCATGTGCCTCGTCGAGGTGAAGGGCGGGCCGCCGAAGCCCGTCGCCTCCTGCGCGATGAACGTGCGCGACCTGCGCCCCGGCCCGAACGGCGAGCCGCCGGTGATGTTCACCAAATCGCCGATGGTGAAGAAGGCGCGCGAGGGGGTGATGGAGTTCCTCCTCATCAACCACCCGCTCGACTGCCCGATCTGCGACCAGGGCGGGGAATGCGACCTGCAGGACCAGGCCATGGCCTTCGGCTATGACGGCAGCCGCTACCACGAGACGAAGCGGGCCGTCGAAGATAAGTATATCGGCCCGCTGGTGAAGACCGTGATGACGCGCTGCATCCATTGCACGCGCTGCGTCCGCTTCACGACCGAGGTGGCGGGCATCTCCGAGCTCGGCCTGATCGGCCGCGGCGAGGATGCCGAGATCACCACCTATCTCGAAAAGGCGATGTCGTCGGAGCTGCAGGGCAATGTCGTCGACCTCTGCCCGGTCGGCGCGCTGACCTCCAAGCCGTATGCGTTCAACGCGCGGCCCTGGGAGCTCACCAAGACCGAATCGGTCGACGTGATGGACGCGGCCGGCTCGGCGATCCGGGTCGACGGGCGCGGGCGCGAGGTGATGCGCATCTTGCCGCGCCTCAACGAGGACGTGAACGAGGAGTGGATCTCCGACAAGACCCGCCATGTCGTGGACGGGCTGAAGACCCAGCGCCTCGACCGCCCCTATATCCGCGAGAACGGGCGCCTGCGCCCAGCGACCTGGGACGAGGCCTTCGCGGCGATCGCGGCGAAGACCAAGGCGGCGGGCAGACGCACCGGCGCCATCGCGGGCGATCTCGCCAGCGCCGAGGAGATGTTCGCGCTGAAGGATCTCGTGACGCGGCTTGGTTCGGCCAGCATCGATTGCCGGCAGGACGGGGCGGCGCTCGATCCGGCGCTCGGCCGCGCCAGCTACCTCTTCAACGCGACGATCGCCGGCATCGACGAAGCCGACGCGATCATGATCGTCGGCGCCGATCCGCGGAAGGAGGCGCCGGTCGTCAACGCGCGCATCCGCAAGCGCTGGCGCCAGGGCGGCGTGCGCATCGGCCTGATGGGCGAGAAGGCGGACCTCACCTACGACTACATGTATGTCGGGGCCGGCCCCGACAGCCTCGCGAAGTTCAAGCCGAGCGCCGGCGTGGAATTCAAGAAGCCGCTCTGGCTGATCGGGCAGGGCGCCTTGACGCGGCCGGACGGCAAGGCGGTGCTCTCGACCGTCGCCAAGCAGCTTCTCGGCGTGAATGGCGTCAGCGAAGGCTGGAACGGCTTCTCGGTGCTGCACACGGCGGCGGCGCGGGTCGGCGGGCTCGATCTCGGCCTCGTGCCGGGCGCGGGCGGCGCCAATGCGGCCGAGATGGCGGACGGCGCGGTCGACGTGCTGTTCCTGCTCGGCGCCGACGAGATCGACGTGAAGGCCGGACCCTTCGTCGTCTATATCGGCACGCATGGCGACCGCGGCGCGCATCGCGCCGACGTCATCCTGCCGGGCGCCGCCTATACGGAGAAATCGGGCACCTATGTGAACACCGAAGGCCGCCCGCAGCTCGGCAACCGGGCCGTCTTCGCGCCGGGCGACGCGCGCGAGGACTGGGCGATCCTGAGGGCGCTGTCGGCGCGGCTCGACGCCAAGCTCCCCTACGATTCGCTCGCGGCGCTCAGGAGCGCGATGATTGAGGCCGTGCCGCATCTCGGCCGGCTCGACCAGATCACCCCGGCCGATGGCGGCGACATCACGAAGCTCGCGAGCCTCGGCGGCGAGCTCGGCGGCGCGCCGTTCACGCGGGCCGTGAAGGATTTCTACCTGACCAACCCGATCGCGCGCGCCTCGGCCATCATGGCCGAATGCTCGGCGCTCGCCTCGGGCCGGCCCGCGATGGCGGCGGAGTGAACGCGATGAGCTGGACCGATCTCCTCATCAAGGTCGCGATCATCCTGGCGCAGAGCCTCGGGCTGCTGGTCGCGCTGCTGGTGTTCATCGCCTACATCCTCTACGCCGACCGCAAGATCTGGGCGGCCGTGCAGCTTCGGCGCGGGCCGAACGTGGTCGGGCCCTGGGGGCTGTTCCAGAGCTTCGCGGACCTGCTGAAGTTCGTGCTGAAGGAGCCGGTGGTGCCGTCCGGCTCCAACAAGGGCGTGTTCCTGCTCGCCCCGCTCGTCTCCTGCGTGCTGGCGCTCGCGGCCTGGGCCGTGATCCCGCTCAACGCCGGCTGGGCGATCGCCGACATCAATGTCGGCATCCTCTACATCTTCGCGATCTCCTCGCTCGGCGTTTACGGCGTCATCATGGGCGGCTGGGCGTCGAACTCGAAATACCCGTTCCTCGGGGCGCTGCGCTCGGCCGCGCAGATGGTCTCCTACGAGGTCTCGATCGGCTTCGTGATCATCACGGTGCTGCTCTGCGTCGGCTCGCTGAACCTGACCGACATCGTCAACGCGCAGGATGGCCGCTTCGGCCTGTTCTCGTGGTTCTGGCTGCCGCTCTTCCCGATGTTCGCGATCTTCTTCATCTCGGCGCTGGCCGAGACGAACCGGCCGCCCTTCGACCTGCCGGAAGCGGAATCGGAGCTGGTGGCGGGCTTCATGGTCGAATACGCCTCCACGCCCTATCTGCTGTTCATGCTCGGCGAGTACGTGGCGATCATGACCATGTGCGCGCTCACCACCATGCTTTTCCTGGGCGGGTGGCTTTCCCCCATTCCGTTCGCGCCCTTCACCTGGGTGCCGGGGGTGATCTGGTTCGTGCTGAAGATGTGCTTCGTCTTCTTCATGTTCGCGATGGTGAAGGCGATGGTGCCGCGCTACCGCTACGACCAGCTCATGCGGCTCGGCTGGAAGGTGTTCCTGCCGCTCTCGCTCGCCGCCGTGGTGATCGTCGCGGCCGTTTTGCAGCTGACCGGCTGGGCGCCGGCCGGGCATTGATCGGAGATATGTGATGCAGCTCGATCAAGCCGCCAAGGCGCTCTTCCTCAAGGAATTCGTGTCGGCGTTCTTCCTGTCGATGCGGTACTTCTTCAAGCCGAAGGCGACGCTGAACTATCCGTTCGAGAAGGGGCACCTGTCGCCGCGCTTTCGCGGCGAGCACGCGCTGCGCCGCTATCCGAACGGGGAGGAGCGCTGCATCGCCTGCAAGCTCTGCGAGGCGATCTGCCCGGCGCAGGCCATCACCATCGAGGCAGGTCCCCGCCGCAACGACGGCACGCGGCGCACGACGCGCTACGACATCGACATGGTCAAGTGCATCTATTGCGGCTTCTGCCAGGAGGCCTGCCCGGTCGACGCGATCGTGGAGGGGCCGAACTTCGAATTCGCGACGGAAACGCGCGAGGAGCTCTACTACGACAAGCAGCGCCTGCTCGACAACGGCGACCGCTGGGAGCGGGAGATCGCCCGCAGCCTGAAGGCGGACGCGCCGTATCGCTGAGGCGGCCAATCGCGCGCCTCCTCGCTTTACGCGGCCTGGGGCGCTCTCTATAGACGGCCGCAAGGCCGGATTCGAACGGTTCCAAAGGGCGCTTCCCCAAGCGCCTCAAGGCTAAGACGGGCAGGGGCGGGACGGCATCATGGGCTTCGTTGCGGCCTTCTTCTATCTCTTCGCGGCCATCACGGTCGCGTCGGCCTTCATGGTGGTGGTCGCCAGGAACCCCGTGCATTCGGTGCTGTACCTGATCCTGACCTTCGTCAACGCCGCCGGGCTGTTCCTGATCGCGGGCGCCGAGTTCCTGGCGATGATCCTGATCGTCGTCTATGTCGGCGCGGTCGCGGTGCTCTTCCTCTTCGTGGTGATGATGCTCGACGTCGATTTCGCCGAGTTCCGCCAGGGCTTCCTGAACTACCTGCCGATCGGCGCGCTGATCGGCTTCATCTTCGCCGTCGAGCTCCTGCTGG
>JBDHTH010000355.1:0-4052 GCA_039808545.1 Phreatobacteraceae bacterium
ACAACTGAAACCGAGGCCCGGCCGACCCGACGAAACGGGGGCTGGGGGGCTGGGGTGACCGTCCCGCCGGACGACCGAGCCTCGTCGTAACGCTTCTAATCTGGCGGGCGTTCCTGTCGCTCGCTTGTTCGAACTTGGGCCAAACTTTGATTTCTGCGCCAAGGGCGTTTTTTCCTTGCCGCCCGGCGGGGCCGGGGCGATGATCGCAGGCGAGAACGGAGGCGCCTTTGGCGGATTTCGACCCGAGTGAGCGCGGCGAACGGGAGCGTGCGATTCCCGTTCGCCTCTCCGAGACCGGCCGGCCAAGCCACGATTCCAAGCCGTTTCTCGCGGCGCGCCGCGAGATGGCGACGGAACCGCTCCAGGGAGAGCGCCACCCCGGCGAGCGCGCGCCCGAGCGTGTATCCTTCGACCGGCGCGAGCTCGACGTGATTCTGAACCTCTATGGGCGGATGGTCGCGGCCGGGGAATGGCGCGACTACGCCATCGATTTCGCGCGCGAACGCGCCGTCTTCTCGATCTTCCGCCGCACCGCCGAGGTGCCGCTCTACCGGATCGAGAAGGACCCGAAGCTCGCCCGCAAGCAGGGCGCCTATTCGGTGATCACCGCGACGGGGCTGATTCTCAAGCGCGGTCATGATCTCGCGCGCGTGATCCGGGTGCTCGACAGGACGCTGAAGGTGGTCGCGGGCTGAGGATTGCTGTCGTCCATCATATGAGATAAGAATTCTCATATGATGGAGGACGCTAATCTCAATCGCCAGATCGGCGATCGCCTCCGGGCGGCGCGCGCCCGGCTCGGGCTGTCGCTAGAGGTGCTGTCGGCGCGCGCCGGCGTCAGCCGCGCCATGATCTCCAGGATCGAGCGGGCCGAGGCGAGCCCGACCGCCACCTTGCTCGTCAAGCTCTGCGCGGCGCTCGGCCTCGCCATGGCGGATCTGTTCGCGGCCGAGGACGGGCCACCGAGCCCGCTGGCGCGGCGGGAGGCGCAGAAGGTCTGGCGCGATCCGGCCTCCGGCTATCTGCGCCGCGACGTCTCGCCGCCCGGCACCGGCTCGCCGGTCGACATCGTCGACGTCACCTTTCCGCCGGGCGCGACCGTGACGCTCGACAGCCCCTATCGCGGCATCGCGACCGATCAGCACGTCTATCTGCTGGAGGGTGCGCTGGAGCTGACGGTCGGCGAGGAGCGCCATGCCCTCGCGGCCGGCGATTGCCTGCATATGCGGCTCGACGCGCCGCTGCGCTACCGCAATCCCGGCCCCGATCCGGCCCGCTATCTCGTTATTCTCATGCTGGAGCCGCGCCGTGGCTGAGGAAGAGGCGATCGCCATCCGCGAGGTCGGCGGCGAGGAGGCGCCGCGCCGCGTCGACGAACTCGCGGCCCTCCTCGTCGACGCGGTCGATCACGGCGCCTCGGTGAACTTCATGGCCGGGCTGACCGAGGCGGAAGCCGTAGCGTTCTGGACGCGCCTCATGCCGGGCTTTGCGGCCGGCACGCAGGTCCTGCTGGCGGCCGAGGCGGCGGGGCGCATCGTCGGCACCGTGATCGTCTTCTTCGCGCCCCAGCCGAACGCGCCGCATCGGGCCGAGATCGGCAAGATGCTGGTGCATTCCGCCTTTCGCCGCCGGGGCCTTGGCGTGCGGCTGCTGACCGCCGCCGAGGCGCGGGCGCGGGCGGCGGGCCGCAGCCTCCTGGTGCTGGACACCGAGACGGGCAGCGCCGGCGACCGGCTCTACCGCCGCTGCGGCTGGCGGGAGGTCGGCACCGTGCCGGGCTTCGCCTACACGACCGACGGCCGGCTCGCCGATGCGACGATCTTCATGAAAAAGATCTGATTTCAGCGCCCGTCCGGCGGCGGCGCGGCGTCGCCGGGCCCGAGCGGGCGCTGCATCAGCACCGTGTCGAGCCAGGTCTCGTGCTTCCAGCCGATGGCCTTGAGCACGCCGACATCCGTGAAGCCCAGCGTGCGGTGCAGGGCGATGGAGGCCGTGTTCGCCGAATCGCCGATCACCGCGATCATCTGCCGGAAGCCGCCTTCTTCCGCCGCCGCGATCAGCGCCGCGAGGAGGGCGCGCCCGACGCCGCGCCCCTGCGCATGCGCCGCGACATAGACCGAATTCTCCACCGCGAAGCGATAGGCGCGGCGCGGCCGGTAGGGGCCCGCATAGGCGTAGCCGAGAAGGCGCTCCTCCGCCTCCGCCACCAGATAGGGGAAGCCGCCGGTCTCCAGCGCCTCCAGCCGCCGCGTCATCTCGGCGGCGTCCGGCGGCTCGAGCTCGAAACTGGCCCGGCCGGTCTCGACCGCATGCGCATAGATCGCCTGGATCGCGGGGATGTCGGAGCGGCGGACGGCGCGAATCTGCATCGGCGCATCAAAGCAACAAAAAAGCCCCGGCGCGAGGCCGGGGCTCTTCAGGACAGGGATGCGCGCTGCGCTTACTCGCGGTTGCCGAGCAGGTGCAGCAGCATCGTGAAGAGGTTGATGAAGTCGAGGTAGAGCGTCAGCGCGCCCATGATCGCCTTCCGGCCCATCACGGCCTGGTCGTCGCCCTCGAAATACATCTCCTTGATGTTCTGCGTGTCATAGGCCGTGAGGCCCGAGAACACGAGCACGCCGATCACCGAGATCACCCACTGCAGCGTGCCGGAGCCGAGGAAGATGTTCACGATGCTGGCGATGATGATGCCGATCAGGCCCATGAACAGGAAGGAGCCCCAGCCCGACAGGTCGCGCTTCGTCGTGTAGCCCCACAGGCTCAGCGCGCCGAAGGAGGCGGCCGTGATGAAGAACACGCGGGCGACCGAGGAGCCGGTGAAGACCATCAGCACGGTGGCGAGCGAGACGCCGACCAGCGCCGCGTAGATCCAGAACGTCGCCTGGGCGGCGCCGACGCTCATCTTGTCGACGCGGAAGCTCAGGAAGAACACCAGCCCGAGCGGCGCGAGCATGATCAGCCATTTCAGCGGCGAGGCATAGAGCGTGTAGCCGAGCGGCGTCAGGAACAGGCCGTTGCGCAGCGCCGCGACGCCGCCGCGCGCCGTCTGGGCCGCGAGATTGGCGTCGTTGGTCGTCGACAGCATGAACAGGCCGAGCGCCGCGAGGCCCGTGACGGCGAGGCCAATCGCCATGTAGTTGTAGACCGACAGCATGTAGGAGCGCAGCCCCTGGTCGATCATCGCCTGGGTTTCGGCGCTCGTGCGCGGCATTCCGTAGGGCGCGGCGCCATACTGGTTCGCGTAGGGCGGCGGCGCGTTGCGATCGTTATACTGCATCTCGATTCCTCTCCGAGCCCGGTCGGATCACGACAGGTCGCCTCCAATATGAGGAAGACCGTGACGATTACAAGACCGCAACCGCGCGTGAGGTGAACGCGCGTTCAATTCTGCGCCAGGATCGCGCCAAGGGCCCGTTTCAGGCCCCGCGCAGCACGCCCGCCGGCCGCTGGCCGAGCACCCGCCAGGAGCCGATGAGGCCGAGCGTCACCGTGACGATCGCGGCGACCAGCACCGTCAGGGCCGCCGGCCCCGGCTCGAACGAGAAGCCGACCTTCATCACCCATGTCAGCACCGCATAGGCCGCGAACGAGCCGGCCGCGACGCCGAACACCGCCGTTACCAGGCCGAGCATCGCATATTCGAGCGCGAAGGCGCCGACCAGCCGGCCGCGCGTCGCGCCGAGCGTCTTCAGCACGACCGCGTCGTAGATCCGGTGGCGGTGGCCGGCCGCCAGCGCCCCCGCCAGCACGATGATGCTGGCGATCAGCGCGACCGAGCTCGCGGCGCGGATCGCGGTGGCGAGGTCGGTCACGACCTTGTTGATCGCGTCGAGCGCGTCCTTGACGCGCACCGTCGTCACGGTCGGGTAGGTCTCGGCCGCCGCCTTGGCGAGCGCGATCTCGTCGCGGACCTCACCGCCCTTCGGATAGGTGAGGGTGGCGAGATGGGTATGCGGCGCGCCCACGAAGGTGTTGGGCGAGAAGACCAGCACGAAATTGATGCCGAACGATTCCCACTCCACGCGCCGCAGATTGGCGATGGTCGCGGTCAA
>JBDHTH010000356.1:0-4045 GCA_039808545.1 Phreatobacteraceae bacterium
GCGATCATCCGGAGCAAGGTCGACTTGCCGCAGCCCGAGGGGCCGACCAGCACGCAGAGCGCGCCATCCGCGATGTCGAGCGAGACGCCCTTCACGGCCTCGACACCCCCCGCATAGGTCTTGCGGACGTCCTTGAGGACCAGCTCGGCCATTCTACTTCTCCGTTTCGACCAGCCCCTTCACGAAGAGGCGCTGCATCAGCACCACCACGATCACGGGCGGGATCATCGCGAGCACGGCGGTCGCCATGGCGAGCTGCCATTCGGTCAGGGCGTCCTGGGTGACGATCATCTTCTTGATGCCGATCACGATGGTCTGCATCGAGTCCTTGGTGGTGATCAGCAGGGGCCACAGATACTGGTTCCAGCCATAGATGAACTGGATCACGAACAGCGCCGCGATGGTCGTCATGGAGAGCGGCAGCAGCATGTCCTTGAAGAACTTCCACGGGCCGGCGCCGTCGATCTTCGCGGCCTCCAGCAACTCGTCCGGCACCGTCATGAAGAACTGGCGGAAGAGGAGCGTGCCGGTCGCCGAGGCGATCAGCGGCAGGGTCAGCCCCGCATAGGTGTCGAGCAGGCCGAGATCGGCGACGATCTTGTAGGTCGGGTAGATGCGCACCTCCACGGGCAGCATCAGCGTGATGAAGATCAGCCAGAAGGCGGCGTTGCGGAGCGGGAACTTGTAGTAGACCACCGCATAGGCCGACAGGACCGAGATCAGGATCTTGCCGACCGCGATCCCCATCGCCATCACGAAGGAGTTGAACATCATCTGCCCGACCGGCTCGCGGGTCGTGCTCGAGGTGCCGACGAAGATGGTGCGGTAGTAGTTCTCCAGGAACTTGCCGCCCGGCGCGAGGCCCATCTGCCCGTTCGCGATCGTCGCCGCCTCATGCGTGGAGGCGACGAAGGCGATGTAGACCGGGAAGCACACCGTGAGGATGCCGAGCCACAGGATGAGATGCGGCACGATGCGGCTGAGCGCGGATTTGCTCTCGACCATCAGGAAAGCCCCCGCATCAGTAATGCACCTTGCGCTCGACGAAGCGGAACTGGATCGCGGTCAGCGCGATGACGATGACCATCAGGATCACGGACTGCGCCGCCGAGCCGCCGAGATCGCCGCCGAGCCTGCCGTCCGAATAGACCTTGTAGACCAGCGTCTCGGTCGCCTTGGCGGGCCCGCCGCCGGTCACCGCGTCGATGATGCCGAAGGTGTCGAAGAACACGTAGACGATGTTGACGACCAGCAGGAAGAAGGCGGTCGGCGAGAGCAGCGGCAATATGATCGTCCAGAAGCGGCGCATCGGCCGCGCCCCGTCGATGGCGGCGGCCTCGATCAGGCTCTTCGGGATCGCTTGCAGGCCCGCCAGGAAGAACAGGAAATTGTAGGAGATCTGCTTCCAGGTGGCGGCGAGCACCACGAGGATCATCGCATGCGTGCCGTTCAGCAGCGGGTTCCAGTCGACGCCCTGGCCGCGCAGCGCCTTGGAGACGATGCCGAGCGAGGGCTGGAACATGAACAGCCACAGCACGCCCGCCACCGCCGGCGCCACCGCATAGGGCCAGATCAGCATCGTCTTGTAGGCGCCCGCGCCCTTGATGTGCTTGTCCGCCATCACGGCGAGATAGAGCGAGATGGAGAGCGAGAGGATCGTCACGAAGGTCGAGAAGACGACGGTCGTGCCGATGGCGCGGAAATACTCCCCGCCTTCGAACAGCGTCCGGTAGTTCTCCAGGCCGACGAATTGCGACGACAGGCCGAAGGCGTCCTCGCGCAGGAAGGATTGCCAGACAGCCTGCGAGGCCGGCCAGTAGAAGAAGACGAGCGTGATGACGAGCTGCGGCAGGAGCAGCAGATAGGGCAGCAGCTTGTGGCCGAAGATCGATCGCTTTTCCATCGCACCTCGCCATTGGCCGGAAGCCAGCCGACGGTCCGGCATGCCGGACCGTCGGTCAGATCACGAAGATCGGACGGTTACTTCGCGACGGTGCGCTCGAACTGGCGCAGCATCGTGTTGCCGCGCGTCACGGCGTCGTCGAGCGCCTGCTTGGCGGTCTTCTTGCCGGCGAGCGCGGCCTCGATCTCCTCCGACCACATGTCGCGGAGCTGGACCATGTTGCCGAAGCGCAGGCCCCGCGAGTTCTCGGTCGGCTCCTTGTTGGTGAGCTCGAGCAGCGGCACCTCGAGGATCGGGTTCTCCTTGTAGTAGCCCGATTCCTTCGCCTTCAGATACGCCGCCTTGGTGATCGGCAGGTAGCCCGAGGCCTTGTGGATGGCGATCTGCCGGTCGGTGTCCGACAGGAAGGTGAAGAACTTGGCGACGCCCTTGTACTCCTCCGCCTTCTTGCCGCCCATCACCCAGAGCGAGGCGCCGCCGATGATCGAGTTCTGCGGCGCGCCGGTCGCTTCCGGATAATAGGGCATCGGCACGGCCGTGAACGCGAACTTCGCGTTCGCCTTGACGTTGCCGTAGAAGGCCGAGGAGGTCAGGAACAGCGGGCATTCGCCCGAGGTGAAGCGGCCCTCGCCGGTGTTGGTGCGGCCCGAATAGTCGTAGGTCTTGTTCTTCTGGAGCTCTACCAGCGTCTCCAGATGCTTCACATGCAGCGGGCTGTTGAATTTCAGCACCGTGTTGAAGCCGCCGAGGCCGTTCGATTCCGTGGCGATCGGCAGGTTATGCCAGGCCGAGAACTGCTCGATATTGGCCCAGGTCGCCCAGGCGTTGGAGACGCCGCAATTGTCGTAGCCCGCCGCCTTCAGCTTCTTGGCGGCCTCGAACACCTCCGGCCAGGTCTTCGGCGGCGCGTCGGCGTTGAGGCCGGCCTTCTTCAGCGCGTCCTTGTTGACCCACATCACCATCGAGGAGGAGTTGAAGGGGAAGGACAGCATCTCGCCCTTGGCGGTCGAGTAGTAGCCGGTGATCGCCGGGAGATAGACGGCAGGATCGAACTTCTCTCCCGCTTCCTTCATCAGCACATGCACCGGCTTCACGGCGCCGACCGCCGCCATCATCGTGGCGGTGCCGACCTCGAAGACCTGCATGATATGCGGCGGGTTGCCGGCCCGGAACGCCGCGATGCCGGCATTCATCGTGTCGGGATAGCTGCCCTTGTAGGTCGGGACGACCTTGTATTCCTTCTGCGAGGCGTTGAACTCCTCGGCGAGCTTGACGATGACGTCGTTGTTGGCACCCGTCATGGCGTGCCACCAGTGAATTTCGATCTGCGCCTGGGCCGCCGTTACGCTCATGGCGAAAGCAGCCGCGGCGCCGGCGAGGCGGAGCCGTAGATCCATCGGTAGACCTCCCTTGTGTGACACCTGTCGACAAAGGCCGGAACCGGCCGATGCAGCGGCGCCCTGCCGACAGCCTAGCCGCCCCCGTAAAGGACGGAAAGATCACAGTCTCATGACAATAGGTCTAAGAGCCCGGTCTTCCGATCTTCGCATGAAAGCGAGAATCTTTTCCCTCGGCTCGCCCATCACGCGCATGTGAAGCCGAATGTTCGAACCGAACGCTCGCCGTCGCGACAAAAACAAGCACGTAGTTCTCGCTAGCGGCCGACAACCCCTTTACCGGGAACGGGTTTGCCGAATAGTGTGGCGCGCGGGCTAGGATCAAACCTTCGAATGATGGGGTACTAACATGTTCAAACGCAGCTATCTGACGGGCGCGGTGCTTGCGTTGGCGTTCGGCGTCGTCGCGCCGGATTTCGCCAAGGCAGATGCCGCGATCGCGATCGGCCGTGACCGCAACGGCGGCTGGTGGTACGGCGTTGCCTGGAATCACCCGGACGAGGAAGCGGCCCGCGCCGACGCGCTGCGCCGTTGCCGTGCCGAAGGGCCGAACTGCAAGATCGAGACGAGCTTCCGTGGTGGCTGCGCGGCCCTCGCGTTCCAGAGCCGTCGTGGTCAGAACGGCTTCGGCTGGGCGGTTCGCGACACCATCGCGATCGCGCGCCGTGCGGCTCTCGACCAGTGCGTCTCGACGGACGGCATTCCGTGCGACGTGAAGTCGAGCTTCTGCGACAACGGCTGATCG
>JBDHTH010000357.1:0-4027 GCA_039808545.1 Phreatobacteraceae bacterium
TAGCGCCGCACCGCGCCGCGATGATGCGCGTGCGTCACGGCCACCGCCAGAGCGTCCGCCATGTCATCGCTGACGATAATTGCCTTTGGCAACAGGATGCCGATCATCATGCGGATCTGCTTCTTGTCGGCATGGCCGGCGCCGACGATCGATTTCTTGATCAGGTTCGGCGCGTATTCGGCGACGCTCAAGCCGACCCGCGCCGGCACCAGCAGCGCGATACCCCGCGCCTGGCCGAGCTTCAGCGTCGAAGATGGGTTCTCGTTGACGAAGGTCTCCTCCACCGCCGCCTCGTCGGGGCCATGCTCGGCGACGACCGCCGCGAGCCCGTCATGGAGCTCGCAGAGTCGGGCCGCCAGCGCCTTCTTGTCGTCCGATTTAACGGTGCCGCCGGCCACGAAAGAGAGGCGCGTGCCCTCGACCGCGATCACGCCCCAGCCCGTCCGCCGAAGGCCCGGATCGATGCCGATGATGCGAATCTGCCGTGGCTGCATGCCAATGGTCGTAAATCGGCGCATCGGCAAAGGCTAGAGCCTGCTCCCTTCAAACGGAATCGTTTGAAGGGTCAAGGCAGTCTCTATTTCTTGGAATCGATCACTGTCCTGCGTTTTGATCGGTTCGATCAAAACGCAGCGTGATCTAGCGGCTTGCGTCGAAGCGCCGCATGCGCTGAAGACTGTGGCGGTTTCCGCTAATTCGCGATTGGGCGCCGATGCCGGTTTCCTTGCTCGACCTTCTCGGCGTCACCGATGCGGGGGCTGCCGCGCTGCTGATCTTCGCGGGGCTGCTCGGCGGGCTGGTGCGCGGCTTCACGGGCTTCGGCTTTGCGATGGTGTTCATGCCGCTCGCCGCCGTCGCGATCGGCCCCGCCAAGGCGGCGGCGCTGATCTGGGTGCTCGACGCGCCGTTCTCGCTGCCGCTCGCGGCCCGCTCGGTGCGGCGGGCCGATTGGGGCGAGGTGCTGCCGCTGCTCCTCGCCGCGAGCCTGATGCTGCCGGTCGGCGTCTGGATCCTGCTCAGGAGCGATCCGCTGGTGCTGCGCTGGGTGATCGCGGCGCTGATCCTCGGCGCCGTGCTCCTCCTCGTCTCGGGCTGGCGCTATGCGGGTCGGGCCGGGCTCGCCCTGTCGCTGCCGGTCGGCGCGGCGTCGGGCCTGTTCAGCGGCATGGCGCAGATCGGCGGCATGCCGATCGCGATCTTCTGGCTCGGGGCGCAGCGCGCCGATGCCCGCCGGATCCGCGACAACCTCCTGTGCTTCTTCGCGGCCAGCACCTTCGTGTCGGGCACCGTGTTCTGGTGGAACGGGCTGCTCGACGCAAAGGCCTTCCTTGCCTCGGCGCCGCTGCTGCCGGTCTACGGGGCAGGGCTGTGGATCGGCGCGCGCTATTTCGACCGGGCCGCCGAGGCGACCTTCCGGCGCATCGCCTACGGCGTCATCGCGGCGAGCGCCGTGCTGGCGCTGCCGGTGTTCGAGGGCTGGCTCAGGTAAGCCTGTCGGGCTCGTCCGGGCGCGTGCTATCCGGCTAGTTGTAGGTCCGCCGCGGTCGGCAGGCGGCGCCGTCATAGTTCTGGAGCGCGGCGTCGACATTGTCCTTGAAGGTCACGTCCCGATAGTTGCTTCGTTGCGTCGTCAGGGTCCTGACCGCGGCCAACTGCTCCGGAGTGCCGCACCATCCGCCTTCAATGAAGCGCAGGGTGCGTGCAACATAGATGTTCACGCGGTAGCTGGTGCTGAGGCTCTCGGCCTGAATCGCGCCGACGAGGGCGCGAAGCACGCGTTGAGGGTCCGACTGATAGAGCACGATGAGGCGGTCGCTGGCCTTGCGGCGCTCAACGCCGCTGAAGAGCGTCGGAAGGGCTTCGATGGGCAGGTTGTCCGATACGTCGAAGTTTCCGAACTGCACCGGCTGCAGGATCAGCCGCGAGAACTCGTCGGCCTCGATCGAGCCAGGTTGTAATTGCGGGCGACCGGGATTTTCGTTCTTCAGTTCGATGAGCGTGTCCGCAGTTGCGAGCTTTCGGGCCTCATTTGTCGCCACCATGCCGACGATAACGGCCGGAGCCGCAATCCCGAGCTGAAAGGCGCGCAATGCATCCTCGGCCTTGTTCAAGACCGCCCAGATGCCTCCGAGCGTTGCAAAGCAGAATATCTGAAATAAATAGAATACTACTTCATGTATTAGTTTTGATTTTCCTCCAATTATGTTCTGACTTTCTATCAGAACGAAGTATGTAATAAGCGGATGACCTTGCGAGACGAGGAGGTTGGCAACTATGGGAATTAGTCCGCCGATGATTCCCCAGGCGATGTTCCTGCCCATGCCGGCCCCCTCGTTTCGCAGCAACGCCGACGAGAATATTCGAGCGGCGTTGCAGCTAAAAGAGGTTCTATGAATAATTTACAATTATAAGTTGCTCTCTCGTCCGAGCGAATCGGCCTCCGAATAGGAATGCTCCGATAGGGCGACGTGCCGTCGCGTCACGCGCTCATACGCGCGACCAGAGCGTCCGAGACCTCGAAGTTCGAATAGACGTTCTGCACGTCGTCATTCTCTTCCAGAGTGCTCATCAGCTTGATCAGCTTCTCGCCGGTCTCGTCGTCGACCGCGATGGCGTTCTGCGGGCGCCAGGTGAGCGCGGCCTTCTTCGGCTCGCCGAACTGCGCTTCCAACGCCTTGGCGACCTCGCCGAGGGAGTCGGCGGCGCAGATCACCTCATGGCCGTCCTCGGTCGATTTCACGTCGTCGGCGCCGGCCTCGATGGCGGCGTCGAGCATGGCGTCGGCGCTGATCTTGTCGGCCGGGTATTCGACGACGCCGACGCGGTCGAACATGAACGAGACCGCGCCCGTTTCGGCGAGGTTGCCGCCATGCTTGGTGAAGTAGGAGCGCACCTCCGAGGCGGTGCGGTTGCGGTTGTCGGTCAGCGCCTCGACGATGACCGCGACGCCGCCCGGCCCGTAGCCCTCGTAGCGGATCTCGTCGTAGTTCTCGCCGTCGCCGCCGGCCGCCTTCTTGATGGCGCGCTCGATATTGTCCTTCGGCATGTTCTCGGCGCGCGCCGCCTGGATGGCGAGGCGCAGGCGCGGGTTCATGCCGGGGTCGGGCGTTCCCATCTTGGCCGCCACGGTGATCTCGCGGGCGAGCTTGCCGAACAGCTTGGAGCGGACCGCATCCTGGCGGCCCTTGCGGTGCATGATGTTCTTGAATTGGGAATGGCCGGCCATCGATCTCGTCCGAATGTCGGGAAACGGGGCGCCTTATAGAGCGGCCGGGCCGCGAAATCCACCGCCGGCGGCGCGGCCGCCTCACGGCGGTGTGAACGAACCTTGCTCGCGCGGGTGCCGACGAACCGCCATGTGGGCGATGCAATTCATAGCGGCTTATGCGCTGCTCCTGGCCGTGCCGGGTCCGAACGTCATTGCGGTGGCGGGGCAGGCGGCGCTCTACGGCAAGCGGGCGACGCTGCCCTACAGCGTCGGGGTGGCACTCGGCGCGGCCGTCCTGTTCGCGGCCGTGGCGTTCGGGCGCGGCATGCTCGGGCCGGTCGGCGAATTGTCGCGGCTTGCGGCCTTCGCGCTGCTCTTCGTCGCCTGGAACATCGCCCGGGCCGGCATGCGCGAGCCTTCGCCGGAGCAGCGCAGGCTGGCGGTCGGCGCCGGCTTCATGCTGGCCGTGACCAATCCCGTCACCTTCGCGTTCTTCGTCGCACAGGTTCTTTCAACGCATGTGATGGATACGGCCGAATGCGCCGTGATCACGGCGATCGTGCCGGCGATGGCGCTCGGCAACGCCTGCCTGATGGCGTTCCTCTTCTCCCAGCCCTGGGTCAGGGCGCGCGTGCTGAGGCACCGGCGCGTTTTCGCGCTCGGCACGGCCTCGTGTCTGGCGCTGCTCGCCGTGCGGATCGCGATGCCCTTGTGAGCCTACCAGAAGTCCGGCCGTGCCTCGGGGATATGGCCGCCGAGACGGACGGGCGCGACCTTGAGCGCCAGGCCGGTGCGGTCGTCGGTCTCGACCGCGACGCC
>JBDHTH010000358.1:0-4022 GCA_039808545.1 Phreatobacteraceae bacterium
GAGGAGGTGAGCGCCATCGTCAAGGCGTGCCGCGCCGCGCGCGTGCCGATCGTGCCCTTCGGGGCCGGCACCTCGCTAGAGGGCCATGTCGCGGCGCTGAGGGGCGGCGTCTCGCTCGACGTCTCACGGATGCAGAAGATCATCGCGGTGCATCCGGAAGATCTCGACGCCACGGTGGAGGCCGGCGTGCGCCGCCAGCAGCTCAACGCGCATTTGCGCGACACGGGCCTGTTCTTCCCCGTCGATCCCGGCGCCGACGCGACGCTCGGCGGCATGGCGGCGACCAGGGCCTCGGGCACCAACGCGGTGCGCTACGGCACGATGCGCGAGAACGTCATCGCGCTGACGGTGGTCATGCCGGACGGCGCGATCGTCAAGACCGCCAACCGGGCCCGCAAATCCTCGGCCGGCTACGATCTCACGCGCCTTTTCGTCGGCTCGGAGGGCACGCTCGGCATCATCACGGAAGTCACCGTGAAGCTCTACGGCATCCCGGAGGCGATCTCGGCCGCGGTCTGCTCCTTCCCGGACGTGACGAGCGCCGTCAATGCCGCCATCGCGACCGTGCAGATGGGCGTGCCGATCGCCCGTGTCGAGCTTCTCAACGATGTCTGCATGCGGGCGATCAACGCCTACAACAAGCTGAGCTATCCCGAGACCGCGGCGCTGTTCCTGGAATTCGTCGGCTCGCCCGCCGAGGTCGAGGCGCAGGCCGAGCTGGTGCGCTCCATCGCCGAGGACCATGGCGGCACCGGCTGGCGCCACGCCGCCGACCAGGCCGAGCGCGCCAAGCTGTGGGAGGCGCGGCACAATCTGCACTATGCTTCGATCGCGCTCCGCCCCGGCTGCAAGAGCTGGGGCACGGATGCCTGCGTGCCGCTCTCGCAGCTTCCCACCTGCATCACCGAGATCTGCAAGGCGGCCGAGGGCGCGCCCTTCCCGGTGACGGCGCTCGGCCATGTCGGCGACGGTAATTTCCACATGGGCTTCATGATCCTGCCCGACGATCCGGCCGAGCTCGCCGAGGCGGAGCGGCTGAACGCGCTGCTCGTCAACCGCGCCATCGAGCTCGGCGGCACCTGCACGGGCGAGCACGGCGTCGGCTACGGCAAGGTCAAGTTCATGCGCAAGGAGCATGGCGACGCGGCCATCGCGGTCATGCGGACGATCAAGGACGCGCTCGACCCGGACGGGCTGTTCAATCCCGGCAAGGTGCTGCCGACATAGCCTGCGTCATTTCCGCCTGGCGATGAAATGCTGCTTCAGCCGCGCAATCTCGCCGTCCGGCCAGCCCTGGACATCCGTCACCGCCACCCAGGCGTCGATATAGTGCTCGGCCGCGTAGACATGCCCGTGGCCGATCGGCGATGCGGTGCCGATCACCACGTCGAACAGGAGCTGGAGGACGGTGACGAGCGGATACCAGCGCAGCTCCGGCGACACGTCCGGCCCGCGCGGCGCCCGCATCCAGTCCGGCTCGCGGTAGAGGGCGCGCGGCTCGAAGAACACGATCGGATCGCTCGCATATTGCAGATAGACGATCCGCATCGGCCCCCAGATGGCGCCGGGGATATCGAGCGCGTTCTTCTGCGCCGTGAAGCGCACATAGGACCCGTCGCGAAAGCGCGGCAGCCAGGCCGGCGACTGGGGGTCGCGGTTGCGCGTGATCGAGCCCCAGATCCGGCTCGCGAAAGGCGGGCCGGCCCAGAGCGCGCCCTGATAGGGATCGCCCAGCACCTCGAACAGCTCGTTGGAGAGCTCCGAGCTCAGCGCGCCGAGGCTGAGCCCGTAGAGGTAGAGCTTCGGCCGCGTCTCCTTCGGCAGCGTCCGCCAATGCCCGTAGACGGCGGCGAACAGCGCCCGCGCCTGCTCGGCGCCGTAGCCCGGCTGGGTAAGCAGCGAGGCCCAGCTCGCGAGATAGGAATATTGCACCGCCACGCTGGCGATATTCCCGTCATGCAGGAATTCGAGCGGATCGATGCCCTCCTCGTCGACCCAGCCCGTGCCGGTCGGCGTGATGACGACGAGGATCTTCCGCTCGAAGCCGCCGACGCGCTTCAGCTCCTCCAGCGCCAGCGCGGCGCGCGCCTCGGGCGTATCGGCGGAACCGAGGCCCGCATAGACGCGCAGCGGCTGCATGGCGGGCCGGCCCGTGAACCGGGCGATCTCGGCCGCGCCGGGCCCGCTCGCGATGTAGGACCGCCCCATTCGCCCGAGCTCCGCCCAGCGCAGCCGCGAGGCCGGGCTGCCCGTCTTCAGGGGATCGGCGGGCGGCGTCTCGTCCTCGGCCATCAGCCGATCGAGCGCCTGGAAGGAGCTGTCGGCGAAGCGCATGCCGTAACGCAGCAGGACGCCCTCGCCGATCGACCAGAAGATGAGCACCGTCAGCCCGATGCCGGTCACGAAGGCGAGGCGCGGCGGCACGAACTGGCGCAGCCGGCGCGACAGGAAGGCGAGCACCAGCAGGAACGCCCGTCCGACGGCGATCAGCACCACGAAGGTCGCGAGCGCGATGGCGCCGACCTCGAGCGGGTGGACGCTGTCCACGGGCGCGAGGCCCATCACGGTGCGGATCGAGTTCTGCCAGCCGGCGGCGCGCCACAGGAAGAGCGTCGAGATCACGGCCGAGGCCGTCGCGGCCGCGAATTTGAAGGCGTTGAGCACGCTGTCGCGCCCCGTCGGCAGGCCGAGATAGCGCCACAGCCAATGCAGGAAGAAGCCGGCGCCGTAGCCGGTCGCGGCCGCCAGCCCTGAGAGCACGCCCTGCAGGAGATAGCCGCGCGGGATCAGCGTCGGCGTCAGCGAGGCGGCGAAGCCGAGCGTCGCGAAGATCAGGCCCGTCAGCGAGAAGGAATATCCGTACCGAACGATCCAGCCGCGCATTCGCCTCGCTCCGTTTCGCGGCGATCTAGATAGCATGGCGCAGGCGAGGCGCGCAGGGCGCCGCGGGAGCGTGTCTCAGCCGCCTCCCTTCTGCGCCGCCGCCATCGCCTCCTCGGCCGACCCGAACGGGCCGCGGACCGAGCAGGCGATCATCAGGTTGTCGACGAGCCCGAAATCCTCGATCGCCATGCCGTCGGCCGCCCCGGCGGCGCGCGCCGCATAGGGCCGCGGCTCGTCCGTATAGGCGTAGATCGGCTTGCCGAGCGCGGCCGCGAAGCCGATCTCCCAGGCGGTGCCGCCGTCGAGGCCCGGCCCGCGGAAGGGCGAGATATTGGCGAGCACCAGATCGGCCCGCCGGATCATCGCGGCATTGGCCGCGAAGATCGCCTTCGCGTCCCCGGGATCGGCGCCGCTGTCGAGCGGCCAGAGCCCCTCCAGCCCGTGGCGGGCGCAGAGCGCCTTGAGCGCGGCGCCATGCGCATCGGCATCGGCGCGAAACACGTCCGGCCCCGCGAGATAGGCGGATCGTCGCCGCGCGGAGGCGGCTACGTTGTAGGCCGCCAGATTGGCCAGCCGGTCCTCGTAGGAATCGTCGCTCATGCCGCGATCCTGGCCCTAGCCTTCGCCCTTGGCGGCGCCCTTCAGCGCGTAGAGCGCCTCCAGCGCCTCGCGCGGGCTCATCGCGTCGGGATCGAGGCCGGCGAGCGTCTCGCGCAGCGGATCGACCTTGGGTGCCGCCGGGCTCGCTCGCTCGGCCGCCGCGAAGAGCGGCAGGTCCTCGAAGATCGCCCGGCGCGGGGCGGCGCGCTCGGCGTCCTCGAGCTCGGCCAGCACTTCCCTTGCGCGGTCGATGACGCGCGGCGGGAGCCCGGCCAGGCGCGCCACCTGGATGCCGTAGGAGCGGTCCGCCGAGCCCGGCACGACCTCGTGCAGGAAGATCACCTCGCCCTGCCATTCCTTCACCCGCATCGTCGCGTTGACGAGGCGGGGAAGGCGTGCCGAGAGCGCCGTCAGCTCGTGGAAATGCGTCGCGAACAGCGCGCGGCAGCGATTGGCGTCATGCAGGTGCTCGACGCTCGCCCAAGCGATCGAGAGGCCGTCGAAGGTCGCGGTGCCGCGGCCGATCTCGTCGAGGATGA
>JBDHTH010000359.1:0-4020 GCA_039808545.1 Phreatobacteraceae bacterium
CGCGCGAGCATCTGGTCGCAGAGTTCGTGCGTGAGCAGATCCGATTTCGCGCCGTGCAGGATGAGGATCGGAACCGAGATGCGTTCCCAGTATTTCCAGAGGTTCAGGCTGACGAGCCAGGCATTGCGGAAGTTGCGCGCGATCTCCCGATCGCAGAGCACGTCGAAGTGGCTCCGGCCCTCGTTCCGCTGAACCGAGTGCGTGGTGATGTGGCGCCATTGGGCGTCGGTCAGCTCGCCATAAGGCGCGAGGATGTTGCGGAAATAGCGCTCGGCCTCCTCCAGGCTGGCGAAGCTGCGCGGCATCTCCTTGAGATAGGCGCCGATGCGCATGAGGCCGGAGGATGAGACGTAGGGGCCGATATCGTTGATGACGAGGCGGCGGATCGGCGAGCCCGGCATGCCGGCGAGAACGATGCCGATGAGGCCGCCGAGAGACGTGCCGACCCAGTCGACCTCGGTGACGCCGAGGCGCGCGATGAGCGTGTTCATGTCGGCGCAGTACTGCGGCAGCGCGTATTGCTCCGGATCGGTGAGGAACTGGCTGCGGCCGCGGCCCGCGAGGTCGGGACAAAGGGCGCGCCGGCCCAGCTTGGCGAGCGCCGCCGCGAGGGCGTCGAAGTCCCGCCCCTGGCGCGTCAGCCCGTGGACGCAGAGCGCCGGCACCTCGTCGGTTTCGGCCCCCCAATCGACATAGGCGATCTCGTGGAAACCGGTCGTCGAGAGGCCGAGCACGGTGCCGCTGCGATCCGGTGCGGACATGCGGGCCGGACCTGCGCGACGCGCCGTGCGCGGCCTCGTCGCGGTCATCTCGTTCATGTCGAACCGTCTTTACGGTCGAGGTGCTTGCGGAATTCCGCGACGCCCTCGGTAAGGCGCTGGCGAGCGACCGCGAAGGCCTCCTCGCTGGCCTTGGCGGTGATGTCGTAGAGCTCGCGGGAGCCGGCAAGCGCGGAGTCGAAGGCCTGCCTGGCGAGATCGGCGCGTTCGCCGGGCTTCAGCTTGGCTTCGGTGAACAGCGACAGGAGCTGCGTGGAAGCGGCATGGAACAGCTCGAGCTGGCGCTCCGCGACGCTATGCGTCCCCTTGTTGGCGATGCGCATCGCCTCGACGGCCGCGTCGATGTTCTTGCGCTGCTCCTCGATCATCGCGCGGGCATCGACATTCGGCAGCTTGAACTTCTCGACCATCTCCTTGATCTGATCCGTGATGGCGTTGACGTTCGTCTCGGGGGTTTTTGCCATGTCGCGTTCTCCCGTTTTGGGTGGACCGATGGGGATTGGCGGGGGATCAGGGCGGGCCGGCCGCGAAGCGCGACAGGACGTGGTCGCTCGCCTCGTGATGACTTTCGAAGACATGCGGCGCGACGTCGCGCTGGCTGAGCGCCGTGCCGAGCTTGAGGCGCAGGAAGGCGCTGGTCGTATAGCGCGAGACATGGTCGTAGCAGGCATGCTCGACCTCGCTCGCCATGGTGAACCAGGCATCGCTCAAATAGGGCGCGATATCGATCGCGTCGTAGTTGATGACGGCCGAGAAGCGGCGGCCGAGGCGGCGCGACAGCGCCATCACGGCGTCGCGGACGGCCTCGACCTCGGCGCTGGTGTGGACGCGGTAGCCGCCGAGGTTGAGGTAGAGCGTATTGCGCGCCTCGTCGAACTCCATCCGCTCCGCCATCGGCCGGTTGAGGAAGATATCGTCGAGCTTCATCAGCCGGGGATCGAAGATGGCGGCCTCCATGAGGCGGGGGCTGCGCACGATCGGCTTGAAGCCCATCTTCGCGAGGATGTCCCGCTCGATGTCGACGCCAGGCGCGACCTCGATCAGCTCGAGGCCGTCCGGCTCCAGCGAGAACACGCAGCGCTCCGTGACGAACAGCACGCCCTGGCGCGTCGCGCGGGAGAGCTCTCCCGAGAATGTGATCTGCTCAACCTTGTCGATGAACTTCGACTGCTTGCCGTCCTGCAGGATGCGGAGCTGGCCGTCGCGGACCTCGGTCTTCAGCCCGCGGGCCGAGAAGGTACCGCAGAAGACGAGGCGGCGGGCATTCTGCGAGATGTTGATGAAGCCGCCGGCGCCGGCCAGACGGTCGCCGAAGCGCGAGACGTTGACGTTGCCGTCGGCATCGGCCTGAGCAAGGCCGAGACAGGCCATGTCGAGCCCGCCGCCGTCGTAGAAGTCGAACATCTGGTTCTGGTCGATGATCGCTTCGGCATTGACGGCCGCGCCGAAATCGAGGCCGCTCTGCGGGATGCCGCCGATGATCCCCGGCTCCGCCGTCAGCGTGACGAGGTTGATGATGCCTTCCTCGGCCGCCACCGCCGCGACGCCCTCCGGCATGCCGATGCCGAGATTGACGACGCCGCCCATCGGCAGCTCGAAGGCGCAGCGCCGCGCGATGATCTTGCGCTCGTCGAGCGGCATCGGCATATGCCGGTCCGGCGGGGCGCGGTACTCGCCCGAGAAGGCGCCGTTATAGACCGTCGCGTAGGTCTGGTGATGGTTCTCGGGCTCCGCCACCACGACGCAGTCGACGAGCGCGCCGGGAATGCGGACGGTGCGGGGATTGAGGGAATTCGCGGCCGCGATCCGCTCGACCTGGACGATGACGAAGCCCTTGCAGTTCTTCGCCGCCATCGCCAGCGACAGGTTGTCGAGGGTCAGCGCCTCCTTCTCCATGGTGACGTTGCCATAAGGGTCGGCGGTCGTGCCGCGCAGGATCGCGACATGGATCGGGAAGGCCTTGTAGAACAGCCAGGGCTCGCCGCCGATCTCCATCAGCTCGACGAGATCCTCGGTGGTCTTGTCGTTGAGCTTGCCGCCCCCGTTGCGCGGATCGACGAAGGTCTGGAGACCGACCTTGGAGAGGAGGCCCGCCTTGCGGCCGGCGATCTCGCGGAAGAGATGGGAGACGCAGCCGAGCGGCAGGTTGTAGGCCTCGCATTCGCCGCGCGTTGCCTTCTGAGCGAGCTTCGGGACGAGGCCGAAATGGCCGCCGACGAGGCGCTTGACCAGCCCGTCATGCGCGAGACGGTTGAGGCCCTTCCCGGCGCCGTCGCCGGGCGCCGCTGCGAAGACCAGGCTGAGGTCGCGCGGCTCGCCGGTCTCCAGGAAGCGCTTCTCCAGCGCCTGGATCACCGCGTCGGGCGTGCCGACGCCGACGAAGCCGGAGGATGCGACCATGTCGCCGGAGCGGATGATGGCGACCGATTCCGCCGCCGAGACGATCTTGCTGCGCATCGTCGCCCCTTCAGCGGTCGCGGGCCTGGAGCCACTCGGCGATGCTCTTGGTGAGCGCGCCTTGCGACTTGGAGGAGACGAAGAGGCCGACATGCCCGCCGGGCAGCGGGATCTCGGTGTAGTCGGAGCTGCCGACCTTCTCGGCAAGTGCCTTGGAGCAGGTCGGCGGGATGATGTGATCGTCGAGCGCGTAGATGTTGAGCACCGGCACGTCGATGGCGCCGAGATCGACCGTGCGGCCCGACAGCACGAACTTGCCCTCGAACAGGCGGTTCTCCTGATAGAGCTCGCGCAGCCATTGCCGCCCCGCAGCGCCTGGATGGTCCGGCCTGTCGGCCAGCCATTTCTCCATGCGCAGGAAGTTCATCATCCGGTCCTTGTCGTCGATGATGTCGATGAGGTCGACGTTGTATTTCGTGAGAGACCGCATCGGCGTCATGAGCGAGAAGATCGAGCTCATGAACTCGCCCGGAATGACGCCGAGCGCGTCGACCATCTTGTCGATGTCGTCGGGCGCGAGGCTCCGCGTCCAGACGTTGAGGAAGCCGTGATGGGCGGCCGGGTCGTCGACATCGGCGTGGAAGTCGATCGGCGTGATCGTCACCACGAGGTTGCGGATGCGCTCGGGATGGAGCGCCGCATAGCAGGTCGTGAAGACGCCGCCTTCGCAGATGCCGAGCAACGTGATCTTGTCGTGGCCGGTCTCGCGGCAGATCCGCTCGACCGCCGCATCGATATAGTCGTCGACATAGTCGTCGATCGTCAGCCAGCGCTCGTTGCGGCC
>JBDHTH010000360.1:0-3998 GCA_039808545.1 Phreatobacteraceae bacterium
AGGCGCGGGCTCTCGGTGCCGCCGAAGCCGGCGATCTTCACCCGCTCGCCGGTCGCGACATTGCCGCTCCAGCCGGGGATGACGGCCGGCACGATGCTGGCCGGGAAGGGGGCCGCGACCTGGATCAGCCCGAGGTCATGCGGCGAGAAGCCGTGGCGGGCGTCGAAGGAATGATGCCGCGTGGTGCGCAGCGCGGGGATGGAGCGGGGGCGGAAGCGGTCGTCGAGATAGACGACCCGGTAGCGGCCGGGCGCCGAGACGCAATGCGCCGCCGTGAGCACGAGGTCGCGGCCGATGATGGTGCCGGAGCAGAGACCGGCCGGGGTCTCCAGCCGCACGGCGGCGCGCCTGACGCCGGCCGGATCGTTGGATCTGTGGCCGCGCATCACCGCCTCGGCCGGGAGAGCGGCCGAAAGGGCGGCGATCGTCGCGACCGCCAGCGTGGCGAGTTTCGGCTTCAGCTTCCGCATGGCTCCCTTTCCGGGACTCTCCTCGACTCGGGATCATCGTCGCGCGCCGCGCCGCGACCGTCTAGTTCAAAAATCCTGCGATGCACAATGCCGCCGGCTGGCCGTTCGGGGTCGCGCTTGACCGCGGCCGGAGCCTCGCCGACAAATCGGGCGGGATTGCAACGATGGCGCGGGGCCGATGTTCCTGACCTTCTTCACGGAATTGCGGCAGGCCGGCATTCCCGCGACCTTGCGGGAATACCTGACGCTGGTCGAAGCGATGTCGGCCGACCTCGCCGAGCGCAACGTGGAGAATTTCTACCACCTCTCGCGCGCGTTGCTCGTCAAGGACGAGCGCAACCTAGACCGGTTCGACCGGGTTTTCGCCCATGTCTTCAAGGGGCTGGCGGGCGATGCGCGCCAGCTTCTCGCGGCCGAGATCCCGGAGGAATGGCTGCGGAAGCTCGCGGAGCGCCATTTCACCGAGGAGGACAAGGCGCTGGTCGAGGCGCTCGGCGGCTGGGACAAGCTGATGGAGACGCTGAAGCAGCGCCTGGAGGAGCAGAAAGGCCGCCATCAGGGCGGCAGCAAATGGATCGGCACGGCCGGCACATCGCCCTTCGGCGCCTATGGCTACAACCCGGAAGGGGTGCGGATAGGCCAGAACGAGAACCGCAATTTCCGCGCCGTGAAGGTGTGGGATCGGCGCGACTACAAGGACCTCGACGATTCCGTCGAGATCGGCACGCGCACCATCAAGGTGGCGCTGCGGCGCCTCAGGAAATTCGCCCGCACGGGCGCGGCCGAGGAGCTCGACCTCGACAATACCATCCGCGAGAGCGCGCATCGCGGCTATATCGACGTGAAGATGCGGCCTGAGCGCCACAATGCCGTGAAGGTGCTGCTGTTCCTCGATATCGGCGGCTCGATGGACGGCCATGTCCGGGTCTGCGAGGAGCTGTTCTCGGCGGCGCGCTCGGAGTTCAAGCATCTGGAGCATTTCTACTTCCACAACTGCCTCTACGAGAGCGTCTGGCGCACCAACCGGCGCCGGCACGACGAGCGCATCGACACCTGGCAGGTGCTCAACACCTACGGTTCAGACTACAAGGCGGTGATCGTCGGCGATGCCTCGATGAGCCCCTACGAGATCGCGGTGGCGGGCGGCTCGGTGGAGCATTTCAACGAGGAGCCGGGCGCGGTGTGGATGGCGCGGCTGCTGGCGAAATGGCCGCATGCGGTATGGATCAACCCGGTGAAGGAGGCCTATTGGGTGCACACGGCCTCCACCAAGATGCTGAAGCAGATGATGGGCGAGCGGATGTACCCGCTGACCATCGAGGGGCTCGACCGGGCGATGCGGGAACTGGTGCGTTGAGCGAGGCGGAGAGCCCGGAACCGGCCGCGGAGACCGGCACGCTCGTCTTCCGGCACCGCGCGCGGCCGATCGGCCCCGAGACGGTGCTGACGCTCGACGCGACGAGCCTTGCCTGGCGCAGCGGACAGAGGCGGGGGCGCGTGGCGCTGGACGAGGTCGAGCAGGTGCGGCTGGCCTTCCGGCCCGCCAACCTCAACTTCAAGCGCTATCTCGTCACCGTGAAGGGGAAGGGCGGCCAGCGTGCCGCCATCAGCAACCTGTCCTGGCGCTCGATGATCGCGGCCGAGGACAAGAGCGCGGCCTTTTCGGACTTCGTGCGCGAATTGCATCGCCGGATCGCGCGGGCCGGCGCCAAGGCGACATTCGTGTCGGGCATCGGCTGGGTGCGCTTCATCGGCGCGGCCGCGATGGCCGGCGTGGTGTTGGTGACGCTGGCGATCTTCGCCGCCCGGTTCGCCACGGAAGAGGTCGGCGCCTGGAAGGTGGCGCTGTTCACGCTGCTCTTCGGCGGGGTTTTCATGTGGCAGATGGGGACCTTCGTCCTCCGCAACCGGCCGCGACGCTACGATCCGGAGGCTATTCCCGACATGCTGCTGCCGAAGCCATGATCGGCCCGGAAGACGAGGATCCCGCCGCGCAGGCGCCGACCTTCGTGCTGCGGCCGCGGCCGGGCGCGCCCGCGACCACGCTCACCCTCGGGCCGGAGCATCTGCTGCTCGATGCGCCCATGGCGCGCCATGCCTATCGCGATATCGCCGGGGTCACGCTGCTCGTCGACCCGAACCGCAAGCGGCGGGGCCGCTACCGGGCGCGGATCGACATGGCGAATGGCGACGGCATCGAGCTTGTCGACAGCGGCTATGATGCGGCGGGCCGGGAGGTCGACATGGCGGCGCCCTATTCGGCCTTCGTGCGGGCGCTGGCGGGGCGCGTGGCGGCGGCCAATCCCGCGGCGCGGTTCCGCGCCGCCGCGCGGCCGCTCGACCACGGTTTCAACCTGGTGACGGGCGGCGTCACCGGGCTCGTCATGGCGGGCGGCGCCCTCGTCCTGCTGCTGGCCGGCTACTATGCGGTGGGCGGGATTCTCGCCGGTTTCACCGGGATTTTCGCGCCTTTCGTGGTGAACTACCTGCGTGCGACACGGCCGGTAGCATTCGATCCGAATGCCATACCGCCGGGCCTGCTGCCGGCGGCGGCGCCCATTCAGGTCGCCTGAGGCTTGTCTTCCGCCTCCTCGCGGCGGCCGACGAGATCGGCGACGAGGTCCCGCAGAAGAGGCGCCGGCAGGGCGTGATGCGGCATCGGCCGGGTCACGTCGATCGCCGCGAGGCCGAGGCGGGCCGTCAGGATGCCGTTCAGCACACCCTCGCCGAGCTTGGCCGAGAGGCGGGCCGCAATGCCGGCGCCCAGCACCTGCTGCACGAGGCTGTCGCCGATCGCCATGCCGCCGGTCACCGCGAGATGGCCGATGACGGTCTTGAACAGCGAGATCAGGCCGAGCGCGCCCGGCCGGCCGCCATAGAGGCGGGCGAGGCGGCGCATCATCGACAGCGCCGTCACCAGCACGAACACCATGTCGATGGCGGCGCGCGGGCTGACCGCCGTCACCAGCGAGACGCGGCGGGCGGCGGCCGCGACGATCTGCTTGGCCTCCGCGTCGAGCGGCGCCATCAGCGCGCGCTCGGCGATGCCGAGGAGGTCACGGCCGTCGATGATGTCGCCCTTGGATTCCGCCAGGCGGGCACGACCTTTCGCGGTGCGCGGATTGGCGCGCGAGAGCTCGACCAGCTCCTCGACCACCTCGCGCGCCTTGGCGCGGTCGTCGCCGGCGATGGCCTCGACGGCGCGGTCGCGCAGCTTGGCGATGGAGCGCAGCGTCCAGAGCCCGTGCAGCTCGCGGCCGATGATGACGATCGCGGCGAGGCCGGCGAGCGCCAGCAGCGCGATGCCGACATAGCCGAGCCAGGGGGCGCGCGCCGTCAGGTCCTCGACGAGGCGCATGGCGGCGAGCCAGAGCCCGAGGCTGACGAGGCCGCCGGCGGCGCTCCAGAACAGCGTGCCCCAGCCGAAGCCGCGCTTTCTGCGCGGCGGCGGGGCGAGGTCCGGGATCTCGTCGATCTCGGGCACGACCACGACGGGCCCGCGCGGCACCTCGCGGCTGCCGGGGTCGG
>JBDHTH010000361.1:0-3990 GCA_039808545.1 Phreatobacteraceae bacterium
CCTGGCGGGCGTCGAGCATGGCGGCGAGCCTATGCCGCAGGCGACGCTCGACAGCATCCGCCGCACGAAGCTGGCGTTGAAGGGCCCGCTCACGACGCCGGTCGGCGGCGGTTTCCGGTCGGTCAATGTGCGCCTGCGCGAGACCTTCGGCCTCTACGCCAATGTCCGCCCGGCGCGCACGCTGACCGGCGGCGGGCGGTACGAGAACATCGATATCGTGCTGATCCGCGAGAATCTCGAGGGCCTCTATGTGGCGTTCGAGCATTTCATCGCGGTCGGCGACGACCCGCAGGCGGTGGCGATCTCGCAGGGCATCAACACCAAGGCGGAGTGCCGCCGGATCATCCGCTACGCCTTCGAATACGCGCTCGCGAACGGGCGCAAGAAGGTGACGGTGGTGCACAAGGCCAACGTGCTGAAGGCGTTGACCGGCATCTTCCTGGCGGCCGGCAAGGAAGTCGCGAAGGAGTATGAGGGCCGGATCGCGATGGACGACCGGATCGTCGACGCCTGCGCGATGCAGCTCGTGATGAAGCCCGAGCAGTTCGACGTCATCGTCACCACCAATCTCTTCGGCGATATCCTGTCGGACCAGATCGCCGGTCTCGTCGGCGGGCTCGGCATGGCTCCGGGCGCCAATATCGGCCCCGATGTCGCGATCTTCGAGGCGGTGCATGGCTCCGCGCCGGACATCGCCGGCAAGGGCATAGCCAACCCGCTCGCCCTCCTTCTGGCGAGCTGCCTGATGCTCGATCACGTTGGGGAAGGCGAAAAGGCCAGGGCTATTCGCGCCGCGGTTGACACTACGCTCAACACCGACAAGATCAAGACTGGCGACCTCGGTGGCACGGCGTCGACGAAAGACTTTGCAACCGCCATTATAAAGCGAATCTGATGACGAAAACACAAACGAATGGCAGGCCTTCGGGCCAGGACGCGCCGGCTGCGGGCGCGCTTGTGAAGGGATCGGACCTCCTCGTCGCGGCCTTGGAGAACGAGGGCGTGGATCGCATCTTCGGGGTGCCCGGAGAGGAGAACCTCGACGTCGTCGAATCGTTGCGCAACTCGAAGATCGAGCTGGTGCTGACCCGTCACGAGCAGGCCGCCGCGTTCATGGCGGCGACGCATGGCCGGCTGACCGGCCGGCCCGGCGTTTGCATATCGACCCTCGGGCCCGGCGCGCTCAACTTCTCGACCGGCGCCGCCTATGCGCATCTCGGCGCCATGCCGATGGTGATGATCACGGGCCAGAAGGCGATCATGAGCAGCCGGCAGGCCCGCTTCCAGATCGTCGACGTGATCGCCTCGATGAAGCCCCTGACGAAGGCGGCGCGCCAGATCGTCAGCCCGGCGAGCATCCCGACCCTGGTGCGCGATGCTTTCCGCACCGCGATGGAGGAGCGTCCCGGCCCGGTGCTGCTGGAGCTCCCGGAGGACGTCGCGGGCGAGTCCGTCGCGCCGGTTCCGGTGATTCCGGTCCATCCGATCGAGATTCCGGTGGCGCATCGCGCGGCGCTCGACCGGGCCGCCGAGATGATCTTGAAGGCGGAACGGCCGCTGATCATGTTCGGCGCCGCCTCGAGCCGGCCGCGCGGCACGCACGGCATCGCGAGCTTCGTGCGGCGGACCGGCATTCCGTTCTTCAACACGCAGATGGGCAAGGGGACGGTGCCGGGCGGCTCCAACCTCTATATGGGCACCGCCGCGCTGTCGGAGCGCGACTATGTCCATGATGCGGTCGACAAGGCCGACCTGATCATCTCGATCGGCCACGACACGGTCGAGAAGCCGCCTTTCATCATGGGGCCGAAGGGTCCCAAGGTGATCCATGTCGGCTACACGCCCGCCACCGTCGAGCAGGTCTTCTTCCCCGACGCCGAGGTCGTGGGCGATGTCGGACCGAGCCTGGAGCTGCTGGCCGACCGGGTCGAGGGCAAGCTGCCCAACGCCAAGGCGTTGCTGCCGCTGCGCGAGGGCATCCTGAGCAAGATCGCGGACCGGTCGGACGAGGAGCGCTGGCCGGTGACGCCGCAGCGCCTGGTCCATGACATCCGCAAGGTCATGCCGGAGGACGGGGTCCTCGCGCTCGACAACGGCATGTACAAGATCTGGTTCGCGCGCAACTACCGGACCTACGTCGCCAACACGGTGCTGCTCGACAACGCCCTGGCGACGATGGGCGCGGGCCTGCCTTCCGCGATGATGGCGGCGATGCTCCATCCGAAGCGGCGCGTCATGGCGGTCTGCGGCGACGGCGGCTTCATGATGAACAGCCAGGAGCTCGAGACGGCGGTCCGCCTGAAGCTGAACCTGGTCGTGCTCATCCTCGACGACGGCGCCTATGGGATGATCCGCTGGAAGCAGGCGGTGGACGCGTTCCCGGATTTCGGACTGACCTTCGGCAATCCGGATTTCGTCAAATACGCCGAGGCCTACGGCGCGAAAGGCACCCGTGTCCAAGCCCTGAAGGATCTCGCGCCGACGCTCGAGGCCGCCTTCCAGGGCGGCGGCGTGCATGTCGTGGCGGTGCCGATCGACTATTCGGAGAACATCCGCGTGCTCATCGACGAGCTGCGCGAGCACAGGAAAGAGCTGGCTCAAGGCTGAAGCCGCCAGATCGACCTGCTCTCTGCTTGCCGGGCCGGACGCATTGCCGTCCGGCCCGGCGACAACCTCGTCCCGCCGTGGGCCGCGCTACCCGGCCGGGGAATTTGCCGAAGCACGAAGGCGTGCCAATGAGTAGGATCGGTCGCGGGCCGAGAGGCCCGGAACAGAAGCCCTCAAAACAGAAGATCCCGACATGACACCTTTCACATTTCAGGCTCCGTCCAACATTCTCTTCGAAGCCGGCGCGTCGCGCAGGATCCCGGAACTCGTGAAGGGGTACAACGCGCAGCACGTGCTGCTGGTGACCGACAAGGGCGTCAGGTCCGCCGGGCTGACCCGCGGCGCCGAGGCCGCCTTGAGCGAAGCCGGGCTCGCCCTGACGGTGTTCGAGGACGTGGTCGCGGATCCGCCCTCCCATGTCATCGAGACCGCCGCGGAGCTATGCCGCAAGCAGGGCGTGGACGTCGTGCTGTCGATCGGCGGCGGCAGCGCGCTCGACACGGCCAAGCTCGTCGCTTATCTCGCCAGGACGCCGGACAAGCTCGACGACATCTACGGCGTCGGCCTCGCCAAGGGTGAGCGGCTGCCGCTGCTGCTGGTGCCGACCACCGCCGGGACCGGCTCGGAGGTCACGCCGATCGCGATCGTCACGACGCCGACCACCGAGAAGAAGGGCGTCGTCTCGCCGAAGCTGATCCCCGACTGGGCGATCCTCGACCCGGAGCTCACCCTCGGCCTGCCGGCGGCCGTCACGGCCGCGACCGGCATCGACGCGATGGTGCACGCGATCGAGGCCTATACCAGCAAGTTCAAGAAGAACCCGATCTCCGACCAGCTCGCCCGCAAGGCGCTGGAGCTCCTCTCGCGGAACATCCGCACGGTCTGCGAGAACGGCAAGGACCTCGAGGCGCGCTCCGAGATGCTGCTCGGCTCGATGCTGGCCGGGATGGCCTTCGCCAATTCCCCTGTCGCGGCCGTGCATGCGCTGGCCTATCCGATCGGCGCGATCTTCCACGTGCCGCATGGCCTGTCGAACGCGCTGGTGCTGCCGCATGTGCTGGCCTTCAACCGTCCGGCCGCCGAGGCGCTCTATGCCGAGCTCGCGGGGATCGTGAAGCCGGACCATCGGGCGAACTCGGTGGCGGCCTCGGCCGAGGCCTTCATCGCCGAGATGACCGCGATCTGCCGCGACTGCAAGGTGCCGGACACGCTCGCGGCGGTCGGCATCGGCGAAGCCGACCTGCCGAAGCTCGCCGAGGACGCGATGAAGCAGACCCGGCTGCTGGTCAACAACCCGCGCGAGCTCGACTACGCGCAGACTCTGGAGATCTACGGCAACGCGCTGGCGGGGCGCCGCGCGGCCTAACAAGAAAAGAACGGAGG
>JBDHTH010000362.1:0-3972 GCA_039808545.1 Phreatobacteraceae bacterium
TGTAGGTGCCCTCGACGAGCAGCAGGTCGCGGCGGTTGAGCGAGAACGCCTCGGCGCGGATGAGCGCCTCGCCGGGATCCGGCATGGGGACGGGCCGCGCCTCGAGCACGAGATGTTCGAGGCCGAAGCGCGGCAGGCGCCAGGCCCGCATCTCGGCTTCAGCCGTCATTCGCCGCGCACGAGCGGCAGGCCGGCGGCGTGCCAGGCCTTCAGCCCGCCCGCGAGATGGGCGTCGGCCTTCAGGCCGGCCGCGCGGGCGATCTCGATCGCAGTCACCGAGCGGATGCCGCCGGCGCAGAGATAGATCACCTCCTGGTCCTCGCGCTTCTCGATCGCGTGCGGATCGAAGCGCGAGAGCGGCAGGAGCTGCGAGCCCTCGATATGCGCCATCGCCCATTCGTTCGGCTCACGGACATCAACCAGCACGGCCTCTCCGGCCGCAAAGGCGGCATGGGCCGCCTCGGGGGTCAGGTCGCGGATATCGCTCGGCCCCTGGCGGCCAAATCCAAGGAATCGCATTTCCGTTTCCCTTCGCGCCGTGCATGGCGGCCGGGCGATATTCGATTTGCGCGGCGATCGAGGCAAGCGCTATCGATGAAGCGAACAGGGAGATGCCCGATGACGATTAGCGGCCGCGTGCCGAGGCCCGACGGGGCCGAGATCTACTACGAAGTGACGGGCGAAGGCCCGACCGTGCTGCTGCTGCACGGGCTCGGCGGCAATCACCTCTCCTGGTGGCAGCAGGTGCCGGCGCTCGACGGCTACCGGGCCGTCACGGTCTCGCATCGCGGCTTCCGCCCCTCGACCGCGCCCGGCCCGGCGCCCGATCCGGCCGACTTCGCGGACGACATCGCGGCGCTGCTCGACCAGCTCGGCGAGCGGCAGGCACTGTTCGTCGGCCAGTCGATGGGCGGGTGGACCACCGTCGAGTTCGCGCTGAAATATCCGGAGCGGATCGCCGGGGCCCTCCTCTCCTCGACCTCCGGCACGCTGTCCTTCATGGGGTTCGACGATCCGGCGCTCAAATACTGGCTCTCCAGCGCCGACGGCATGGCGGCCGAGATGCGAGGACGCGGCGTGCATGTCGCCTGCGGCGAGCGCATGGCCGTCGAGCAGCCGGCCCTGCACGGGCTCTACGCGGCGGTGGACCGGCTGGCGGGAACGCTCGACAAGGGGCTGGTGCGCGAACGGCTCTGGGCGCAGCGCTCGCGCGCGCCCACTGACGCCGGCCGGATCGCCTGCCCGGTGCTGTTCGTCACCGGCAGCGAGGACGTGGTGTTCCCGCCGCCGGCAGCGCCCTTGCTGGCGCCGTATTTCCCGAATGCCGACGTGGTCGAGATTCCGAAGACCGGGCATTCGCCCTATTTCGAGCGGCCCGACATCTTCAACGGCATCATGCGCGACTTCCTGGACACGGTCGCTCAGCGCACGTAGCGCAACGTCCGGAAACGGCCGCGGAAGGCCGTCACATCGGCCGCGACCGCCTCGGGCGCCTCGTTGCCGATCAGCACGCGCGCGATCAGGCGGGCGAGCTGCGGCATGTCGGCGGCCGTCATGCCCCAGCGGACGATCTCGGGCGTGCCGAGGCGCAGGCCGTTCAGGTCGCCTTCGAGCGGCGCGACCGGCAGGCCGATGCCGCAGGCGAGGATATTGGCGCGGCGCAGCAGCTTGGAGGCCGTCTGGCCGCCGCCGAAGCGCGCCGCCTCCACGGCGAATTGCTGCGAGGTGGTGGCGCCGCGCTTCGCCGCGAACACCGGCAGCCCAAGACCGCCCAGGGCGTCGGCGAGGGCCTTGGCGGTCTTCGCGACCTCGGCCGCATAGGCGCGGCCATGGACCTTCCAGTCGAGCAAGGTCAGCGCGAGGGACGCCGATTTCGCGGCGTCGAAATTCGCCGTGAGACCGGGGAACGCGATGGCGTCGAGCTTTTCGGCGAGTTCCGCGTCGTTGGTGACGATGAGGCCCGCGGGCGGGCCGCCGAGGCTCTTATAGGTCGACATCGTCATCAGATGCGCGCCCTCTTCGAGCGGCTGCTGCCAGGCGCGGCCGGCGATCATGCCCGACATATGGGCGGCGTCGAACAGCACCTTGGCGCCGACCTCGTCGGCGACCGCGCGGATGGCGGGTATAGGATGCGGGAAGAGGTTGAGGCTGCCGCCGATGGTGATCAGCTTCGGCTTGACCTTGCGGGCGAGCGCGCGCAGCGCCGCGACATCGACCGTGTAGCCGTCGGCATCGAGGGGCGCGGCATGGATGTCGAGCCCGTAGAGGCCGGCCGCGCCGGCCTTGTGATGCGTCACATGGCCGCCGATCGCGGGCGGCGGGACGATGATCGCGTCGTCCGGCTTCGCGGTCGCCATGAAGGCGTAGAGATTGGCGAGCGCGCCGGAAGCGACGCGGATCTCGGCGTATTTCGCGCCGAAAATCTCGCAGGCGAGCTCGGCGCAGATCACCTCGATGCGCTCGATCGCCTCCAGCCCCATCTCGTATTTGTCGCCCGGATAGCCGAGAGAGGGCCGCGCGCCGATGCCGCTCGCCAGCGCCGCCTCGGCGCGCGGGTTCATCGCGTTGGTGGCCGGGTTGAGGTTGACGCAGTCGGCCTCGTGGATATCGCGGTTCCAGGCGATCAGCCGGTCGATCTCGGCGGCGGTCGCATCCGCGTCGCGCTGGGCGGTCGCGCCGGCGATCTCGGCGACATAGTCCTCGATGGCGGCCGGAACCCAGGCGCGGCGGGCAAGATGCGGCATGAACGGCTCTCCGTGGCGATCACCGCTACAGAAAGCAGATCAGGCACGGCCTGTCATCAGGAAGACGGCCATAACGGCCGATTCGTTCGATATAACGAACCTACTGCATCACGCCGTTCGGCAGCGGCGGTGCTTCCTTCATCAGCAGGATCGACACGCGGCGATTGGCCGCGAGATAGGGATCGTCCGGAAACAGCGGCTCGCTGTCGCCCTTGCCGAGCACCGCGAAGAAGCGCTCGGTGCGCACGCCCTCGGCCTCCAGGATGGCCCGCACCGTATTGGCGCGATCGGCCGAGAGGTCCCAGGGGCCGTAGCCCGGGCGGGCCGGAACGCGGGTCGCGGCGGTGTAGCCGGTGACCTGGATGCGCTGCGGCAATTGCCGGAATACGGGCGCCATCGCGGCGAGAAGGCGGCGCGTGCGATCATAGGGGTCGCGCGAGTTCTCGGGGAACATCGCCCGGCCCTCCTGGTCGACGATCTGGATGTTCAGGCCCTCCGGCGTCTCCTCCATGATGACGTTCTTCGACATCTCGGAGATGTCGGGCAGGTCCTGGAGCGCCTGGCGGAGCGTCGCGGCCGCGAGCGCGAATTGCCGGTTGCGGCTGGCGTCGAGCGGGGTCTCAACCTTCTCGTTGCTCGGCTTGGTCGGCGAGGTGATGTCGGAGCCGTCCTCCGGCGGGGCGGGCCGGACATATTTCAGCGCCGGCTTGGTCGGCACGCCGTCGACCTCGACGATGCCGGCATTGGCGAATTTGGTCTGGGTGCCGAAGGCCTCGCGCATCGAGCCGGCGACGATCTGGAGCTTCTGCTTGTCCATCGAGGAGAAAGCCGCGACCATCACGAAGAAGCTCATGAGCAGCGCCATGAGATCCGCGAAGGTCACGAACCAGCCGTGACCGCCATGCCCGCCGCCCTTCTTGCGCGCCATGGCTCAGGCCTCGGCTTCCTGGTGGTGGCGGTGCTTCTCGGGCAGGTAGGCGAGCAGCATCTCCTTGACGAGCGCGGGCGATTTGGAGTCGCGGATCATCAGCACGCCGTCGATGATGATGTTGCGGGAAATCTCCTCCTCCAGCACCTTCACATGCAGCTTGTCGGCGATCGGCAGGCAGAAGAGGTTGCCGACGAGCGCGCCGTAGAGCGTCGCCAGCAGCGCGATCGCCATCAGCGGGCCGAGCTTGGAGGGGTCCGACATGTTGGCGAACATCTGCACCATGCCGATCAGCGTGCC
>JBDHTH010000363.1:0-3971 GCA_039808545.1 Phreatobacteraceae bacterium
GAGGCGCAGGCCGAGGCGGCGCTCCAGGCGCTTGCCGCGCCCTTGTCGGCGCTGCCCGAGATGCCGGCGCTCTGGGTGGAGCCCGGCCGCTACATCGTCGGCAACGGCCAGCTCATCCTGACGCGGGTCGGCGCGGTGAAGCGCGATGCCGGCCTCTGCTGGGTGCATGTCGATGCCAGCACCAACAACCTCCAGCGCATCGAGACCGGCGGCTTCGTGCACGACGTGCTGCCCGCGACACGCCTCGACGATCCTTATGATGATCCCTGCCAGATCGTCGGCGGCACCTGCTTCCGCTCGGTGATCGCGGCCGACCGGCCGTTTCCGCAGCTTCAGCGCGGCGATCTCGTCGCGATCCTCGACACCGGCATGTATGCCGAGGTCTTCGCCAACCAGTTCAACGCCGTGCCGCGCCCCGCGAGCGTGATGGTCGGCACGGATGGCCGCGTCGAGCGCATCCGCCGCGCCGAGACCGCCGCCGACATCTTCGCCCTGCACGAGATCCCCGACCGCCTGCGCCCCGCAACCGGAGTTACGCCATGACGACCAAGCCCGATCTTCCACCCGGATTCTTCGCCGACGCGATGACCGAGCGCGTCTTCGCCAGCGTCGTGGCGCTGGCCGCCGAGGTCTCGGTGCTGCGCGAGCGCGTGGCGCGGCTCGAAGCTGCGCAGGGCGTCGCCGCGCCGGACGCCGATCCGGCCCGCGCCGCCGAGAGCTTCGTTGCCGACGTCTTCGGGCATCTCGCCCAGCCGCTGCATCGCATCTGAAGGGGACCGCCATGAACGCCCAGCCGACCCCCGCGCCCGTCGCCGCCGTCAGCCTCGATCCCGACACGGTCGCGTATCAGCGCTTCATCGGGCAGATGCGCAAGCTCTGGGCCGGCCCCCTCTACCGGCATCTGCGCGAGGAGGCCGCCGCGCTCGAAAAGGGAAGCGATTTCGAGGCGCGGCTCGCAGGCCTGCCGTCCCACCAGCTCTTCGGCTGGTTCGAATACAACCTGCAGAACCTGAAATACTCCTCGCGGCGCGGCATCGCGGCGGCGGTCGAGAAGCACCGCGACCGGATCGAGGCGGAGCTCGCCAAGCCGCTGCCGCAGGGCCGCCTGACCGAGAACCCGGCGCTCGCCGTGCCGGACTATTACCAGGAGAACGACTTCCACCAGCATCCGGGCGGGCTCGGCGGCGATCCCATCGCGGCCGTGGTCTATCGCGAGAGCGCGGGCGCCGCCGGCGGCGTCGTCGGCAAGGCCGGATTGCACGATCGCTTCGCCAGGGCCGCGACCGGCGGCGCCGCGCCGAAGCGCGTGCTCGACATCGGCTGCGGCTTCGGGCGCTCCACCCTCGCCTTCGCCAATCTCGGCCCCGAGGCCGAGGCGGTCGGCGTCGACCTTTCGGCCTCCTGCGTGCGCCTCGCGGCGCAGATCGCCGAGACGCGCGCCGAGGGGCCGCGCACCCGCTACATCCAGGCGGACGGCGCCGCGGTGCCGCTGCCCGACGGCAGCTTCGACGTCGTCACCTCGACCATGCTGCTGCACGAGATGCCGCCCGAGGCGATCCGCGACCTCATCGCCGAGTCGCATCGCCTGTTGGCGCCGGGCGGCGTCGCGGTGCATCTCGACTTCCTGCCGCCCGACGACGCCTTCCTGACGGCGCTTTACAACGGCCATTCGGACCGCAACGCCGAGCCCTTCATGCGCACCCTCGCCGAGATGGATCTCGACGCCGACCACAAGGCGGCGGGCTTCAGCAAGGTCGAGATCAGCGATTTCGCCGAGGATGACGGCCCGCGCGGCGAGACCTGGCGCCTGCCCTGGACGATGATCAAGGCGACGAAATGATCCGCCGCGGCTTCCTCGACGTCGCGGGCGGGCAGGTCCATTACCGCGAGAGCGGGACGGGCGGGCCGCGCCCGCTGATCCTGCTGCACCCCTCGCCCGGCTCGGGGCTCATGCTGGCCCCGCTCCTCGCCGCGATGGGCAAGACCCGGCGCGCCATCGCGCTCGACACGCGCGGCAACGGCGACTCGACCGCCCTGCCGGGCACGCCCGAGATCGCCGATTTCGCCGCCGCCACCTGGGAGGCGATCGACGCGCTCGGCATCGGCACATGCGACCTCTTCGGCAGCCATACGGGCGCCAGCATCGCGCTCGAGGCGGCCCTGCAAAGGCCGGAGCGTGTCGCCCATATCGTCATCGACAATATGGGCCTGTGGTCGGCGGACCGGCAGAAGGCGCAGATCGACCACAACTCGCCGGCCATCAGGCCCGACATGATGGGCAGCCAGTTCAACTGGGCCTGGCACTATTGCCGCGACCAGTTCCTCTTCGCACCCTGGTACGACCGCCGCGCCGCCACCCGCCGCGACATCGACATGCCGACGCCCGAGCGGCTGCACGACTTCGTGGTGGAGGTGCTGAAGGCGCTCGGAACCTACCACCTCTCCTATTCGGCGGTCGCCCGCTACGACAAGCGCGTGCGGCTGCCGCGCCTCGCGGTGCCGGCGCTGGTCTCCTCCTCGCCGAGCGACCCGCTGATGGCCTATGTCGAGGCGGTCGCGGCCCTGGTGCCGGGCGCCCGCATCGCCATCTGCGGCGATCCCGAGACCGAGGAGGGCGCGGCGCTGGCGGCCGCCGCCTACGCGCCCTTCCTTGACGATCACGGCCCCGCACCGTCTAGGATCGATCCGGCGCGCGACTCGCCCGGAGCCTGAAGCATGGCAGCAAGACCTCATCCGCTCGGCGAGAGCCTGTTCCGGCAGATCCTCGAGATCATCTATGCGGGCGAGCTGCCGCCGGGCTCGGAGGTCAACGAGGCGGCGCTCGCCGAGCGCTTCGGAGTCAGCCGCGGGCCGGTGCGCGAGGCGGTGCGGCGCCTGCAGGGCATCGGCCTTGTCTCGCGCGAGCCTTACTTTCGCGCGCGCGTCGCACAGCTCGACGTCGCGGGCGTCACGGAGCTGTTCCAGATGCGCGAGGCGCTGGAGGGCATGGCGGCGCGGCTCGCGGCCGAGCGCATGAGCCGCGACGCGATCGCGGCGCTGGCGGCCGACCTCGAAAGCGCCCACAAGGGCGCGCTGACCGGCAACGGCGACCGCAGCTTCGATTTCCACGAGCGCGTCGTGCGCGGCGCCGATAACGGCCGCATCACCCAGGCTCTGTGCGGCGATCTCTACCAGCTCCTGCGGCTCTACCGGCGCACCTCCGGCGCCGCCATGACGCGCAAGGAGGACGCCTATCGCGAGCATTGGCAGATCCTGCAGGCGATCAAGGGCGGCGACGCCGACCTCGCCGAATCGCTGATGCGCTCGCATGTCGCGCGCGCCGCGCGCAACCTCGCCGAAGCGATGCGCGCCACGCTGGACGGCGCCCCCGCCGAGCGCCCGAGCGTCTCGGCGTAACGGACCAGTCTTACGCCGAGGCCAGCATACGGACCGTGTCGAGCAGCACGTTGGCGCCGGCCGCAAGGTCCGCCTCGGGCGTGAATTCGCGCGGATTATGGCTGATGCCGCCGATCGAGGGCACGAAGATCATCGCGGCGGGCGCGACGCGCGCCAGCATCTGCGCATCATGGCCGGCCCCCGAGGTCATGCGCCGCGACGATAGGCCGCGCCCGCGCGCCGCCGCCTCGATCGCCGCGACGATGCCGGCATCGAAGGCGACGGGCGCGAAGCGCGCCAGCCGCTCGGCCGAGATCGTGACGCCTTCCTTCTCCGCCAATGCGTCGAGATAGGCGGCGAGCGCCGCCTCCTCGGCGCGCAGCCGCTCCTCGTCGGGATCGCGCAGGTCGACCGTCAGCACCGCGCGCGACGGGATCACGTTGATGGCGTCCGGCTCCAAGCGCAGCGAGCCGACCGTCGCGACCATCGGCGTATTCGAGGCGGCCGCCCGCTCGCGCAGGAAGGTGACGATGCGCGCCGCCGCGAGGCCGGCATCCTGCCGCATCGACATCGGCGTCGTGCCGGCGTGATTGGCG
>JBDHTH010000364.1:0-3967 GCA_039808545.1 Phreatobacteraceae bacterium
AGCGTGGAGGCGACGCCGAAGCGCGGCAGCAGCTCCTCGATCGCGTAGCGGCAGGAGCCGAACATCGCCCTGGCGGCTACCACATGATCGCCCGCCCTGACCGTGCCGAGGAGGGCGGCCGTGACCGCCGCCATGCCGGACGCCGTGGCGCGGCAGGCCTCGGCCCCTTCGAGCAGCGCCAACCGCTTCTCGAACATCGCGACGGTCGGGTTGGAGAAGCGCGAATAGATGAAGCCGCCATCGGTGCCGACGAAGCGCGCCTCTGCCTCTTCCATCGAGCCGTAGACGTAGCTCTGGGTCAGGAAGAGCGCCTCGGAGGTTTCGCCGAACCCGGAGCGGAGCGTGCCGCCATGCACGAGCAGGGTTTCGGGCCTAAGATCGTCGGGCAAGGCGGGGAATTCGGTCACTGTCGCGAACTCGCTGGAGAAAAAGAATTTCCGATCCCGTTCTCTATATCAACGGATAAGTCCGGAATAAAGAACGAAATCGCGATCACGCCCTTCTGCCTTGACCAGTCCGGGTAAAACCCGGCAACCACGCCGTGATGACCCTGTTCGGCCTCGATCTCGACCGCATGCGGCCCTGGCGCGACCGGCGCGGCCGGCTTTCGCCGCTGCGCATCGCGATCCTCGGCGCGCTGCTGGTGCCGGTGGGCTTGAGCGCCGCGGCAGCTCTGGGCGACGGTCTCGGGCCGCGGCCCGTCAACGTGCTGATCCACAATTCAGGGTACTGGGCGCTGGTCTTCCTCATCGCCTCGCTGGCGATCACGCCGCTCGCCCGCGTCGGCCGCTTTTCCAAGCTGCTGGATGTGCGCCGGATGATCGGCGTCGGCGCCTTCGTCTACGCGGCCGCCCATCTCGTCCTCTATGTGGTGGACGAGAAGGGCAATCTGCTGAAGGTCGCGAGCGAGATCGTCCTGCGCTTCTATCTGACGATCGGCCTCGTCGCGCTGCTCGGCCTCCTGGCGCTCGCCGCGACCTCGACCGACGGCATGATCAAGAGGCTCGGGTCGGAGCGCTGGCGGCGCCTGCACCAGGCCGCCTATGTCATCGCGATCCTCGCGATCGTGCATTTCTATTTGCAGACCAAGTCCGACATTGCGCTGCCGATCCTGTTCACCGGCCTGTTCCTGTGGCTGATGCTGTACCGGCTGATCGTCAAGGCGCGCGGCGCCGGCGGCATGAGCTTTCCCTGGCTCGCCGGCTCGGTGCTGCTGGTGACGGCCGGCATCGCCTTCGGCGAGGCGCTCTACATCGCCTGGAAATTCGGCGTCTCGCCGCTTCTAGTGCTGGAATCGAACACCGATACCGCCCTCGGCCTCAGGCCCGCGCAGGGCATGCTGATCGCCTCGGTGATCGTGATCGCGCTCGACCGCTTCAAAGCCAGCCGTAGTGGCGGAAGCGGTGATAGAGGAACCCGCACGCCCCCACGATGACGCCGATCACGACGAAATAGCCGTAGTGCCACTTGGTCTCCGGCATATAGTCGAAATTCATGCCGTAGATGCCCGCCACCGCGGTCGGCACCGCCAGGATAGCGGCCCAGGAGGCGAGCTTGCGGGTGATCTCGGTCTGCTGCGCCTGGCCGTTCATCAGCCCCGCCTCGAAGGCGAAGGCCAGCACCTCGCGCAGCGAATCGACCTCTTCCTGCACGCGTTTGATGTGGTCCGACACGTCGCGGAACATCGGCTGCATCGCCGCATCGATCGGCATCGCCTCGGCGTGCTCGAGCCGCCGGCAGACCTCGGCGAGCGGGCCGGCGGCGTTCTTCAGCTTCAGCAGGTCGCGGCGCAGCGTGTAGAGCCGATGCACGTCCGGCGTGGCGTTGCGGGCGAAGACGCTGTCCTCGATCTCGTCGACCTCGTCATGGATGGTCTCGATCACCGGCAGGTAGTTGTCGACGATGAAATCGAGGATCGCGTAGAGGATATAGTCCTCGCCATGGGCGAGCACGACCGGGCAGGATTCGCAGCGCTGGCGCACCGCCCGGTACGAGGTCGAGGAGCCGTGGCGGATCGATACGACATAGCCGCGGCCCACGAAGATATGCGTTTCGCCGAACGCGATGCGGCCGTCGATGATCTGCGCGGTGCGCGCCACGATGAACAGCGACTGGCCGTATTGCTCGATCTTCGGGTGCTGGTGCGCGCGCACCGCGTCCTCGATCGCCAGGTCGTGCAGGTCGAACTGCGCCTGCACCTTCTGCAGGAGCTCCATCGGCGGCTCGACCATGCCGATCCAGACGATATGCCCCGGCCGCTTCGCCCAGGCGCCGGCCTCGTCGATCTCGACATCGGCGATCCGGCGCCCGCCCGCATAGACGCTCGCCGCGACGATGCCCGAAGCCGGGATCGGCGCCTGCGGGGGAAGAGGGGCTTGCGGCGCGTCGGGCTTGGTCAGCATGGGCGTCTCCGGCTTGAAAACAGGCTCCGGTCGGCCACCATCTAGACCACTTTCGCCCTGCGCCGTCGACCCCTCTACACAACCGCTCCTCTACGCAACCACACGGCGATAAAGGTGCCAGGTCGCGTGGCCGAGAATCGGCACCACCAGCGCGAGCCCGACCAGGAAGGGCAGCGAGCCGATCGCCAGCAGCGCCGCGACGATCAGGCCCCAGGCGAACATCGGCACCGGGTTGGCGAGCACGGCGCGGATCGAGGTCAGCATCGCGACGCCGGCCCCGACGTCCCGGTCGAGCAGCAGCGGGAACGAGACGGCCGAGATCGTCAGCACCACGGCCGCGAAGAGGAAGCCGATGAGGTTGCCGTAGACGATGAGCTTCCACCCGGCGCCGGTGCCGAACACCTGGTCGAAGAAGGCGCCGAAGCTCTCCGGCCGCCCATAGTCGAACAGCGTCTGGTAGAGGCTCTGCGCGACCGCCAGCCAGACCAGGAAGATGACCACCAGCAGCGCCGCCAGCATCAGGATCGCGCCGATCGAGGGCGAATGGATCACGCTGAAGGCGTGTTTCCAGGAGGTGTCGAGCCCCTGTTCGCGGCGCCGGCTCAGCTCGTAGAGCCCGATCGCCGCCACGGGCCCGAGCAGCGCGAAGCCGGCCGCCAGCGGGAACAGCAGCGGCACCACCGAATAGCCGAAGATCAGCCGCGACAGGATAAGGCCGACGATCGGGTAGATGATGCCGAGGAACAGCACGTGGCTCGGCATGGCCTTGAAATCCTCCACCCCGTCGGACAAGGCGCTGATCAGGTCCTCGAAGCCGATCTTGCGGATGACGGGATCGTGGCTGCGGTCTTCCGAGCTCGCGATGACATGCGGAATCGCCATGGCTTCACCTCGCGCTTGGCTGGAGGCAGCCGCGTCAGGCCTGGCGATCGATCTCGCCTGGCCAAAGCGCGTCGCCTGCGGCCGGTCCTGAGATACGTCGTGGCGGCAGGATGCGGCGATCCGCCCGCGATGTCGAGAGCGGCCGGTTCACGGCTTCGCGCGCCGAGGCGGCTTGGAACCACAACGGCGCGAGCACGTTTCCCGAAGACCATGAATACGATCGAGAGAAATCAGGCGTCGAAGGGCGTCGAGCCGGGATCCGACGAAGCGCCGCAGGTCGTCAAATCGACCACGCGCGCCCGTCAGGGCGTGACGGGCCACAATGTCCGCTATGTGCTCGGCTGGAGTTTTGCCGGCGCGGTCCTGCTTCTGGGGCTGCTGTGGCTGATCTATTGGCGCTAGAGTTTGAGCATGATCCCGAAAACCGGTTCCCTTTTTTCGGGATCATGCTCAAGCTACGCAAGGAGATCCGCGTATTCTGCGTGCTTGGCGATGAAGCCGGCGATGAACGGGCATTGCGCGACGACCTTGAGCCCGCGCGCTCGGACCTGATCGAGCGCGCCCCTGGCGAGCCGCGAGCCGACGCCGCGCCCCCCGAGCGCCGGCGGCACCTCCGTGTGGATAAAGGTGATTCGGCCCGTCGCGAGCCTGTATTCCGCGATCGCGAGATGGCCGTCGACCGT
>JBDHTH010000365.1:0-3965 GCA_039808545.1 Phreatobacteraceae bacterium
TGCGCATCGTGGAGACCGTGGTCGCGGTCAACGAGGCGCGCCGCTCCGCCATGGCCCGCAAGATCCTGAAGGTGGCCGGCGGCGACCTGCACGGCAAGACGGTGGCGGTGCTCGGCCTGACCTTCAAGCCCAATACCGACGACATGCGCGACGCGCCCTCGATCGCCATCGTGCAGTCGCTGCAGGACAAGGGTGCGCATGTCCGCGCCTACGATCCGGTCGGCATGGAAGAGGCCGCCAAGATGCTGACCGAGGTGACGTTCTGCGCCGACGCCTATCAATGCGCCGAGGGCGCCGACGCCCTCGTGATCGTCACCGAATGGGCGCAGTTCCGCGCCCTCGATTTCGTACGTCTCAAGAAGGCGATGCGCGGCCATGCCGTCATCGACTTGCGGAACATCTATCGCGGGCAGGAGATCACCCGCCACGGCTTCACCTACGAGAGCGTCGGGCGCGCCTCGCTCTGAGCGGCGAGGGGCCCGCCAGCGCGGCCCTCAGGCGGCGCTCGCCGAGGGATCGGGCTGGCGCACCTCGAGCACCGTGAGCTTCTTGTTGGCGCCCTGCCGGGTCGTCCAGCCGATCGACTTGCCGACCGGCAGGCCGATCAGCGCGGTGCCGATCGGCGTCAGCACCGAGGCCCTGCCGAGGTCGATATCGGCCTCGTGCGGGTAGACCAGCGTCACGGTGCGCACCTCGCCCGTCAGATCGTCGCGATAGACCACCTCGGCGCCCATCGACACCGTGTCGGTCGCGGCCCGGCCGCGCGGCAGCACCTTGGCGCGGTCGATCTCGGTGCCGAGCTCATCGGCGATCTCGGGCATGGTGGTCTCGGCCGCGTCGACGAGGCGCGAGAGCTTCTCATGGTCCTCCGCCGTCAGCGTGATGGCGGGCTTGGGCGTTCCGGTGGTCTTCGACATGACGGTCTCCAGCGCCATGGCGCCATGCCCGTCGGCGGCGCGTTCGGCGTTTGATGCGAGTCCTGAAAGGGGAATTGGCTTGAGAACGCTGCCCCCGGACCCGATGCCGCAGGCTGCGGCGATAGGCGTCGGTCCGGGGCTAGGAGCCCGCGATGATGCGGTCCGCCCGGTGGCGGCCGGAGGCCCGGCACCAGCAGTCCCGGCGCTGGCCGGGGCGCGTTTTTGCTTCGGCGTTCATGGTCCAAAAGTCGGGGCGGCCGCGCGGATTGTCAACCGCGCGCCGCGAGTTTCGGCTATCGACCTGAAACGACTGGAGAATTCCGAACCTGATCAACCGATCGACATCAGGCTGGCATTGCCGCCCGCCGCCGCCGTGTTGGTCGAGATCGAGCATTCCTCCAGCAGCCGGTCGAGCGAATAGTCCTCGCCGGCCCGCGCCGTCTCGACCGGAACGATGGCGCCGTCGCGCGCCGCCGCGTCCTTCAGCACCGCCAGAAGCGCCGCCGCCTCGCCGTCGAACAGGATGGCGCGCAGATCCTCGATCTCGCGCCAGTCCGGCACCCGCAGGATCTGCGCCGAGACGTCGCGCGGCAGGTCGGCGAGCAGCTTGGCGGCCGGATTGCCGGTCTCGATGATCGCCGAATTGCCGGTCGCGAAGATCGCGGCGAGCTGCACCAGCAGCGCGCCGGGGCTCGCCGCCAGCGCCGCGATCCGGCCGCGCGGGCGCAGCGCGTAGCGGTTGCGCTCGCCGACCGGCCCCGGCAGGTCGAGCTCCGTGCCGATCGCGGAGCGCGCGATGAAGCCGATCGCCCGCTCGGCCTCGCGCGTATGGCCATGCGCCGCGAGCCAGCCCGCGAAGGAGCGCGCGACGCTCAAGGCGGGCAGCGGCGTGCCGCCCTCGCGCGTCGCGGCGGGCGGCGCCTCGGCGAGCAGGCGGCCGAGATAGAGCGGCCCGCCGGCCTTCGGCCCGGTGCCCGACAGGCCCGAGCCGCCGAAGGGCTGCACGCCCACCACCGCGCCGATGATGTTGCGGTTGACATAGATGTTGCCGGCCTCGATCCGCCCGACGACGCGCGCGATCGTCTCGTCGATGCGCGTGTGCAGGCCGAAGGTCAGCGCGTAGCCGGTATCGTTGATCTCGCCGATGATCCGGTCGAGATCCTCGCGCCGGTAGCGCAGCACATGCAGCACCGGCCCGAACACCTCGCGCTCGACATCGCCGATGCGGCCGATCTCGATGATGGTCGGTGCCACGAAGGTGCCGCGCCGCGTCGCTTCCGGCAGGTCGAGCACGTCGACGCCATGGCCGCGCTTGTGCATCGCCGTCACATGCGCCTCGATGCCGTCGCGCGCCTCCGCGGTGATCACCGGGCCGACATCGACCGACAACCGGTCGGGATTGCCGACTTCCAGCTCGCGCAGCGCGCCCTTCAGCATGGTAAGGGTGCGCTCGGCGATGTCCTCCTGCAGGCACAGCACCCGCAGCGCCGAGCAGCGCTGCCCGGCGCTGTCGAAGGCCGAGGCCAGCACGTCGGCCACCACCTGTTCGGCCAGCGCCGAGGAATCGACGATCATCGCGTTCTGCCCGCCGGTCTCGGCGATCAGCGGGACCGGCCGGCCGTCCGGCGCGAGGCGCGTCGAGAGCTGGCGCTGGATCAGCCGCGCCACGGCGGTGGAGCCGGTGAACATCACCCCCATCACGCGCGCGTCGCCGACCAGCGCGGCGCCGACCTCGCCGGCCCCCGGCACGAGCTGGAGCACCTCCTTCGGCACGCCCGCCTCATGCAGCAGGCGGACCGCCTCGGCGGCGACCAGCGGCGTCTCCTCGGCCGGCTTGGCGAGCACCGGGTTGCCGGCCGCCAGCGCCGCCGCGACTTGGCCCGCGAAGATCGCCAGCGGGAAGTTCCAGGGGCTGATGCAGGTGATCGGCCCGAGCGCGCCGTGCCGGTCCGGCCCGAGCAGCCGGACGATCTCGGCGCCGTAGTAGCGCAGGAAGTCGACCGCCTCGCGCACCTCCGCGATGGCGTTGGGGAAGGACTTGCCCGCTTCGCGCGCGATCAGCCCGATCAGCACCGGCATGCGCGCTTCCATCGCGTCGGCCGCGCGGGCGAGCATCGCGGCGCGGCTCGCCGCCGAGGTCGCGGCCCAGTCGGCCGCCGCCGCGCTCGCGGTGGCGAGCGCCGTCTCGATCCCCTCGGGCGTCGCGTCCCGCACCCAGCCGACGACGTCGCCGAGATCGGCCGGATTGAGCGAGGGGCGGGGCTTGACGCCGCCGCCCGCGGTCGGCACCGCCGTCCATTCGGTCTCGGCGCTCGCTTTGAGCGCCGCGCCGAGCGCCGCGAGCTGGTCCTCGTTGGAAAGGTCGAGCCCGGCCGAATTGGCCCGCTCGGCGCCGAACAGGGCGCGGGGCAGGGCGATGCGTTCATGCGGCGCGCCGACCGGCGCCATCGCCTTCACGCTGGCGGCAGGATCGGCGACGAGATCGTCCAGAGGCACATGCTCGTCCGCGATGCGGTTGACGAAGGAGGAATTGGCGCCGTTCTCCAACAGGCGCCGCACCAGATAGGCGAGCAGCGTCTCATGCGTGCCGACCGGCGCGTAGATGCGGCAGGGGCGGTTCAGCTTATCCTCGCCCACCACCTCCTCGTAGAGCGGCTCGCCCATGCCGTGCAGGCACTGGAACTCGTACTGGCCGCGATAGAAGTTCGGCCCCGCCATCACCATGATCGAGGCGAGCGTCTGGGCGTTGTGGGTGGCGAATTGCGGGTAGATCGCGTCGGGCGCCGCCAGCAGCTTGCGGGCGCAGGCGAGGTAGGAAACGTCCGTGTGCACCTTGCGGGTGAAGACCGGGAAACCATCGAGCCCGTCGACCTGGGCGCGCTTGATCTCGCTGTCCCAATAGGCGCCCTTCACGAGGCGGATCATCAGCCGCCGCCCGGAGCGGCGCGCGAGGTCGATCAGCCAGTCGACGACGAAGGGGCAGCGCTTGCCATAGGCCTGGATGACGAAGCCGATGCCGTTCCAGCCCGCGAGGTCGGGGTCGAAGGC
>JBDHTH010000366.1:0-3957 GCA_039808545.1 Phreatobacteraceae bacterium
AAGATGACGCCGCCGAGGATGTTGCGGATCGTGCCGTTCGGCGACTTCCACATCTCCTTCAGGTTGAACTCCTTCACGCGGGCCTCGTCCGGCGTGATGGTGGCGCATTTCACGCCGACGCCGTGCTTCTTGATGGCGTTGGCGGCGTCGATGGTCACCTGGTCGTTGGTCGCGTCGCGATGCTCGACGCCGAGGTCGTAATATTCGAGGTTCACGTCGAGATAGGGGTGGATCAGCTTGTCCTTGATGAGCTGCCAGATGATCCGCGTCATCTCGTCGCCGTCGAGCTCGACGACGGTGCCCTGAACCTTGATCTTTTCCATCGGATGGACGCCCCGCGATTGAATTGGAGTGGGGCTGCACTGCCCCTTGCGACGCGGTGATAGCGCAGGGGCGCGCCGAACGCCATATCGGCGCCTGCCGATATTCGCCGCGGGCAATCCCGGCGGCCGGCCGGCGCAATGCTGTTCCTGCGAGCCGCATCTTTCCTTGGCGACGACATGCGGCTATGCCGCCGGCTCAAGGAGGCACGCATGGCCGGGACCGACACGACACGCGCATGGATCGGCGAAGGCGGGCCAGTGATCGTGCTCGTCGAGCCGCAGCTTGCCGAGAACATCGGCACGGCGGCGCGCGCCATGGCGAATTTCGGGCTCGATGCGTTGCGCATCGTCAATCCGCGCGAGGCCTGGCCGAGCGAGCGGGCGCGGGCCGTTGCCTCCGGCGCCGACCGGGTGATCGACAAGGTCGAGGTCTATTCGACGCTGGCCGAGGCGCTGGCCGATCTCAACTTCGTCTATGCGACGACGGCGCGCGACCGGGGCCTCGCCAAGCCGGTGGAGGGGCCGGCGGAGGCCGCAGCCGAGATGGCGCGCCGCCTTGCCGGCGGGGAGCGCACCGGCGTGATCTTCGGGCGCGAGCGCACCGGCCTCTATACCGAGGAGGTGGGGTTCGCGGACCGGCTGCTGACCTTCCCGGTCAATCCGGCCTTCGCGAGCCTCAACCTGGCGCAGGCGGTGCTGCTCGTCGGCTACGAATGGTTCCGCACGCGGCAGGCGCCGCTCCCCTTCGGGACCAACGACGCCTCGCCGATGGCGACCAAGGACCAGCTCTTCGGGTTGTTCGGGCATCTGGAAGGGGCGCTGTCGCGCGCCGGCTTCTTCCGCCCGCCCGAGAAGGAGGCCGCGATGGTGAAGAACATCCGCGCCATCTTCCACCGCACCGAGCTGACCGACCAGGATATCCGCACCCTGCGCGGCATGATCGTGGCGCTGGAGCATGGGCGCGGCGACAAGCGCAACCGCATCGTGCCGGACGCGACGGGCGCGCTGGTGCGGCCGGCGGCGCCGGGCGAGGAGGAAGGCTAACGCAGCCCTCACGCCGCGCGGCTCGGCGCTTACGCTGGGGAAACGCTGTGATATCCTATGGCCGCCGCAGCGCGGAGTGATCCATGGCCGAGCCGATGCTGAGCGCCGCCGAGGCGGCGCTGGTCAACGAACTGAAGACTCCCGGACGCGCCTTGCTGAAGACCGCCGTCAGCCAGTTGCTGATGGAGAAGGTCCTGCGGCTCGAGCAGATCGACCGCCGCAACTGGATCGGCCGGCAGAGCAAGGTGCAATGCTTTCGCATCGCCGATCCCGTGGCGGCGGCGCGTGCGCCCGGCTATGCGCAGCCGCTGATCGGTTTGATCGGCGCCTCGGTTGCGGCCAAGCCCGATACGGGCGGCAACATCGAGGATTTCGCCAAGCGGGCGAAGCAGGCCTTCGGGCAGGATTTCGGCAAGTTCCGGGCCTCTGTGCTGGACGCCCTCGCGGCGCGCGGTCTCGTCGAGATGCGCGCCGAAAAGGTGCTCTGGCTGTTTCCGACGAAGACGCCCTATCTCACGGCGGCCGGCATGAGCATGAAGGAGGCGCTGCTGACGCGCCTCGACGATGCCGAGCAGCGTCTGCCCGCCCTGATCGGATCGCGCCCCACCGAGGCCGCGGCGCTGATCGCGGGGCTTGGCGCCATGGTGCTGCTGCTGCCGAACTGGCGCGACCAGCTCCCGCAGCTCGGCACGGCGCTGAGGGCCGCCGGCGTCAACCACGACACCATGCCGACGAGCTACGACAGCTTCGACGACACGGCGATCACGACGCTCGGCGACAGTCTCGACACGCTCGACAGCTTCGACTCCGGCTTCGATTCCGCGAGCGATTCCGGCTCGGGCGGCGATGGCGGAGACAGCGGCGGGGACGGGGGAAGCGGCGGCGACTGAGCCGCCGGTCCTTTCGTGTGCCTCGAATGCGCGGTTTCCCGTCAGCCTTCCTTTAACCTTTCCGGAACCTTCGGAGCGCCATACTTCGCCGTCATTTCAGGACGATGGACATGCGCCTCGAAACGATTTCCGAACGGATCATCATGTCGCCGCCGCTCGCGCCGCGCCTGCCGCATGCGGCCCCCCGCATCATGGTTTTCGATTCCGGGCTCGGCGGATTGACGGTGGAGCGCGAGATCGCGGCGGCGCGGCCCGATGCCGAGATCGTCTATGTCGCGGACGACGCCGCCTTTCCGTACGGGGCGCTCGGCGACGGCGCGCTGATCGAGCGGGTGCTCGACATCGTCGGGCGGATGATCGCCAGCTACCGGCCGGATCTCTGCGTGATCGCCTGCAACACGGCCTCCACGCTGGTGCTGCCGGCACTGCGGCAGCGCCACGCCATTCCCTTCATCGGCACGGTGCCGGCCGTGAAGCCGGCCTGCGCCGCCTCGCTCTCGCGGATGGTCTCGGTGCTGGCGACGCCCGGCACGGTGCGCCGCGACTACACGCAGGCGCTGATCGCCGAGCATGCGGGCGATTGCGACGTGACGCTGGTCGGCTCGCCGCATCTGGCCGGGCTCGCGGAGGCGCATCTGACGGGCGTCGCGATCGACGACCGCGAGGTGCTCGCCGAGATCGCGCCCTGCTTCATCGAGCGGGACGGGCGGCGCACCGATACGGTGGTGCTCGCCTGCACGCATTATCCGCTGCTGGTGGAGGCCTTTCAGCGCGTCGCGCCCTGGCCCGTGAGCTTCATCGACCCGGCGCCGGCGATCGCGCGGCGGGTGATGCATTTCGTCGGCGCGATGCCGGGCCGCGTCGTCGACGGCCACCGGCGCGCCGTCTTCACGGCCGGGCGACGGCTCGGGCCGGCCCTGCACGGGGCGCTGTCGCGGCGGGCGATCGACGAGGCGGTGGTGACGCCGCTGCCGCTCGCGGTGCGGGTTTAGGGCTCCACGGCGCCGTGATGGCGCCGGTTTTCGCGTTCCTGCTGTGTCGATGACGATCACGCGACGCGCGTTCCTCGGCGCCGCGGCCTGTCTGGCCGGGCCGCTTCCGGCCTTCGCCGCATCGCCTGCGGTCGAGCCCTGGGCGCGCAAGCTCATCGACCGCGCGCTCACGCAGGTCGGCGTCACGACGATCTACGATCCGGCCTATGTGCGGCTCGCCTATCCGGGCGGCGACGTGCCGCGCGAGCGGGGCGTGTGCACCGACGTGGTGATCCGCGCCTATCGCGAGGCGTTCGAGATCGACCTGCAGAAGCTCGTCCACGAAGATATGCGGCGGGCCTTCGCGGCCTATCCGAGGACCTGGGGGATGAAGGCGCCGGACCGCAACATCGACCATCGCCGCGTGCCGAACCTCGAAACCTTCCTGGCGCGCCGCAAGGCGGCGCTGCCGGTCAGCCGGGAGGCGGCCGACTACCGGCCGGGCGATCTCGTGACGCAGCGCCTGCCGGGCAACCTGCCACATATCGCGATCGTCACGGACGCGATGAGCGCCGATGGCGGCCGGCCGCTCGTCGTCCACAATATCGGGCGCGGCGCGCGGCACGAGGATATCCTCATGGCGTTTCCGATCGTCGGGCATTTCCGCTTCCGGGCATGAGGTGCACGGGGTTTGACTTTTTCGGGCGGCTCGACTAGAGAGCACCCCGT
>JBDHTH010000367.1:0-3954 GCA_039808545.1 Phreatobacteraceae bacterium
AACTCGCGCTGGCCGTAGATCGGGAAATGCTCTGGATAGGTCTGGATGATGTGCAGCGCGAGCTTGGCGAGGTCGCGCGCCGTCATCACCTGCTCCGGGTCGTGCAGGCCGGTCGCGTTGCGGAAGACCGAATCCTTGAGGCCGATCTCGGCGGCGTATTTCTGCATCAAGCCGGCGAAATTGGCTTCGCTGCCGGCGATGCCCTCGGCGAGCACGATGCAGGCGTCGTTGCCCGACTGGATGATGACGCCGTGCAGGAGATCCGACACCGAGATCCGCGAATTCAGCGCCGCGAACATCGTCGAGCCGCCCGACGGCCCGCCGCCCTTGCGCCAGGCGTTCTCGCTGACCGTGAACTCGTCCGTGAGCTTCAGCCGACCGAGGCGGATCTCGTTGAAGACGACGGCGGCCGTCATCAGCTTGGCGAGGCTCGCGGGCGGCAATTTCTGGTCGGCGTTCTTCTCGAACAGCACCGCGCCGGTCTGCGCGTCGACCAGGAGGGCGCTCGGCGGGCTGACCTGGAAATTCGTCTGCGCGACGGCGTGCGGCAGGCCGAACGCGGCGGCCAGCAACGCGGCGGCCGCGAGCCGTGTCCAACGAGCGATCAGGCGGGAAGCAGCGCGCATTCAAGGACCTCGTGAGCCGAAGATACCGTCGCAGGCCGGCATTTCCAACGCCATTCCACACCGCCCTTTTGCCGGAACGCAAACAAAAAGCCCGCGATCTAAGGATCGCGGGCTCGATGCGTCGCCTGAGGCGAATGCGTCAGTAGAGGCCGACCGTCGCCAGCGGCCCGCTGTCCAGCGCCGGCGCGGTGGGCAGCGGCTGGTAGCCGAGCGCGGTGTTCGGCATGTCGGGGCGCTTGCGGTCGGGCGTGACGCGCGCCGTGATCGTCGGCGTCAGCGTGGTCGGCGCGGCGGGCTTGGCGGTCTTCGCGGCCGGCGCGACGACAGCGGCCGTCACGGGCGCCGGGGCCGTTTTGGACGCCGGCGCGGTCTTGGGCGCGACCGTCTCGGTGACGGCCGGCTGGGCGACGGGCGCCGCCGAGACGACGACCGGCTGGCGCTGCTGCTCGATCCTGGTGACGGCCGCGACCGTGCGCGGCGTCTCAGGGACAGCCGGCGCGGCTTTCGGCCCGAAGGGCTGGGTGGAGGCGACCATCACGGCGGACGGCGCCTGGGCCGGCGTGCCGTCGCGCAGCGTCGAAGCGAGCTTGAGGTCGTCGGAGCCGTCGATCGGCGCCTTGCCGACCCGCTCGACCTTCACGCGGGCAACGCCCAGATGCTTGAACTGCAGAAGCTCGGCGACCTTCGAGGAGAGGTCGATGACGCGGTTGCCGTGATACGGGCCGCGATCGTTGACGCGCACGATGATCGACTTGCCGTTGGCGAGGTTGGTGACGCGCGCATAGCTCGGCAGCGGCATCGTCGGATGCGCCGCGGTGATCGAGCGCATGTCGTAGATCTCGCCGTTGGCGGTGCGGCGGCCGTGGAAATCGCGCCCGTACCAGGAGGCGATGCCGACCTGCGGAATGTGATTCTCGGACGGGTAGTACATCTTGCCGGCGATCATGTAGGGCTTGCCGACGCGGTAGACGCCGCCGCCCTTGGGCACCGGCGAAGTCTCGTCCGCGATGACGCGCGGGCTGGCGGTGACGCCGTATTTCGGATCGACCCGGTTGGTGAGCTGCGTCCGGCCCGGATCGTTGGCGCAATTGGCCGCGAGCAGGCAGATGGCCGCCACGCCCGAAAGCCGTGCAGCGGACGGCAGGACGGCGGCGGCGCCGGTCTTCTGCCGGCGCGTCGAATTATGATCGGTCAAAACCCCGGTCCCCACATCAAGACCGCGGCGGCCCGGCGCTTCTGCGCTCAATCCCGCGGCGATTTCGGTCAGTATCGCTGATGCTTATGCTCAACCGAGCAGGCGAAGAGACACAAACCCTCACAACGTCCCTAACAATCTCCAAAAAGGCCGTGCGATTGCGGCGAGATTGCGACGTTGTCCCCGCAATCGTGGCAATCTTGGTTAGCGAAGCCTGAAAGCGCGGCCCGGCGGCTAGACTTCGTGGCAGGCGAAGCTCCCTCCCCGCCGCTCCAGGCGCACCCGCGAGGGCGCGGGAAAATGCGCCGTGCAGAGCACGGTTCCGGCGTCGCAGCAGCGGCCGAACAGCGCGCGCCGCGTCTCGCCGGCCTGGCGGCTGTCGAAATCGGAGAACATGCCGATCTCGGGATATTTCACCTGCAAGGGCGAATGCACCATGTCGCCCGTGATGACGGCGTCGGCGCCCTCGCGCCCGACCCGCACCGAGAAATGGTCGATCGTATGGCCGGGGGTCGGCAGCAGCGTCACGGCCTCCTCGAATTGCAGGTCGCTGCGCACCAGGTCCGCAAGCCCCGCCTCCACGACCGGCAGCACGGAATCGCCGATCACCGGACAGGATTGCGGATCGGCCGCATGGCGCGCCGTCCAATGCTGCAGCTCGCGCTCGGAGAACAGGTAGCGCGCCCGGCGGAAGGTCGGCACCCAGCGGCCGTCCTGGAGGCGCGTGTTCCAGCCGGCATGGTCGACATGCAGATGCGTGCACATCACGAAATCGATGTCGTCGAAGGTCAGGCCGAGGGCCGCGAAGCCGCGCTCGTAGCGATCGCTCCGCATCTGGTTCCAGACGGCGCGGGCGCGCGGCTTGTCGTTGCCGACGCAGGTATCGACCAGGATGTTGTGCCGCGGCGTCCGGACCAGATAGCTCTGCACGCAGAGCACGACCCGGTTGCCGGCATCGATGAAGCGCGGCTTGAGCCAGGCGTTCTCGGCGAGGAGCTCGGGCGTAAGGCTCGGGAAGAACTGGAAAGCGTCGAGAAAGCCGAGCTCCTGCTCGACGAGGCGGTGGATGGTGATGTCACCGAGCCGGAGCGGCATGCGCAAACCCTTTCAAGCGATGCGCCGCCGGCCCGCCGAGGGTGCGGGCGGGCGGCGGCGCGGGATCGTCCGGCCGGTTCAGGCGGCCTTGCGCGGCTTGGCCGGGTCGAGCCCGGTGGAGGTCACCGTATCGGCCGCCTCCGGCGAGGACAGGTAGCGGATCAGCTCGGCGGCAGCCTCCGGCTGGCTCGCCTTGGTGAGGATGCCGGTCGAGAACACCGTCACGCGCTGCACCTCGGCCGGCAGCGGGCCGACGAGCTCGGAGCCCGCGACGCCGATGATCTCGCTGATCTGCTGGAAGCCGATCGCGGCGTCGCCCCCCGCCACCACCGCCGCGACGCGCTCGCTCAGGATCTTCTTGGCCTTCGGCGCCACCTCGGCCTCGATGCCGAGCTTCTTGAACAGCTCGGTCGAGACGTAGACGCCGCTGGCGCTCGCCGAATAGGCGATGGAGGGCGCCGCGAGCAGCGCCTTGCGCAGCGCGTCGACGCTCGAGATGTCGGGCTTCGGCGCGCCGGCCTTGACCACCACGCCGATGCGCGATTCCGCGAGATCGACGCGGCTGTCGGGCCGCACGACGCCCTTCTCGGCGAAGGCGTCGAGGGCCGAGCGCGCCAGGATGATCATGTCGGTCGGCTCGCCGCGCGCCAGGCGCTGCGGGATGGCGTCGGGCGCATCGCCCATCGAGGCGCCATAGGCGCTGATCACCTTCTTGCCGGTCTTCTGCTCGAAGCGCGGCGCAAGGATCTTGTAGGCCGCCGTGAAGCCGCCCGAGCTGATGACGCGGATCTCCACCGCCTGCGCGAGCGCTGCGCGCGGCAGCAGCGGAACGAGCGCGGTTCCGAGAAAGGCGCGACGGGAAAGAGCGATCATGGCGATCTCCTCCTGTTACTTGTTCGGAGGAGACTATGCTGGATCGGGATGGGAGGGCTAGGCGGCTGGTTCGATGGCGGGCGCTCCAAATATAAGAATAAAATCCTTGACAGCCGTATGCTGTTCAGGTATGGAGGGCGGATCCTGACGCATTGCGCCACAATG
>JBDHTH010000368.1:0-3948 GCA_039808545.1 Phreatobacteraceae bacterium
GACCGATGTCGCGGGGATGCTCAGCCCGAAGGTGATCCCGATCGCCGGCGGCATCCGCGTCGCGCTGCCTTATCCGGCGGCGACCAGGCTCGCGGCGTTCCAGCGCGACAACCGCCTCTATCTGGCGGTCGATGAGCGCCGGCCGCTCGACACCAGGCCGCTGACCGAGGATCGCTCGGCGATCGTCAAAAGCGCCGCGACGATCGACACGACGGGCGGCCTCGTCTTCAAGCTCGACCTCGACCGGCCGCGCATCGCGGCGCTCGGCGTGGAGGCGGGGCGCTGGATCCTGACGATCGCCGACCGCGTCGCCGCCGCGCCGCCGCCGCTGACCATCGGCCGCAGCAACGGGCCGCGCGGCCCGCTGCTGTCGGTGGATCTGCCGGGCGTCGGCACGGTGCATCGCTTCGAGGACGCGGTGACGCGCGAGAACCTGCTGATCGTCACGGCGGCGGCGCCGGCGCGGCAGGTGGCCCGCGACCAGGCTTTCGTCGAGCTGTCGAGCCTCGCGACGCTGCACGGGCTGGCGCTGGTGCCGCGCGCCGACGATCTTACGGTGAATATTCGCGGCGAAACCGTCGTGATCTCGCGGGCTGCCGGCCTGACGATGACGGCGCCGTTCTCGGCGCCGCCGGCCGCCGCGCTCGCCATGGCGCGCCCCGCCGCCGAGGCGATCGACTGGGACAAGGAGCAGACCGGCAGCCTGCCGGAACGCCTCAAGGCTGGCGTCGAGGCGGCCGCCATGACGGATGCCGAGCAGCGCACGCCGGCGCGGCTGGCGCTCGCCCGCCTCCAGATCGCCCATGCGCTCTATCCGGAGGCGCGCGGCGTGCTCGCGACGCTCCTCGCCGACGACGAGGCGGCGCGGCGCCTGCCGCAGGCCCGGCTCCTCAACGCGATGGCGCTCATCGGCATGGGGCATGACAAGCCCGGCCTGCGCGAGCTCGGGGACCTCGCGATCGCGCATACAGGCGAGGCCGATCTGCTGCGCGCCCTGCTGGCCGCCGAGGACGGGCGGATGCGCGAGGCGCGCGCCATGTTCCAGTCCGGCGAGATCGCGGTGCCGCGGCTGCCGCCGGAGCTGCGCCGCCGGCTGATGGTGGCGATGGCGAATGCCGCCATCGAGATGCGCGACTTCGCCGAGGCGCAGCGGCTGCTGCGCGAGCTGCAGATCGCCGGGGAGGGCGAAGGCGAGCCGCGCTACGGGCTCATCGCGGCGCGCATCGCCGAGGGGCTCGGCAGAGGCGCCGAGGCGCGCCGCCTTCTCGACGCGCTCGCCAGGCGCGAGCTCGATCCGGCGATCGCGGCGGCGCGGCTCGCGCTGATCGTGATGCGGCGCGACGGCGGGCAGGCGACGCCGGACGAGACCATCGCGGAGCTCGAGCGGTTCACGACGGCCTGGCGCGGCGATCTCGTCGAGGCGCAGGCGCTGCGCCTGCTGGGCGGGGCTTATCTCGCCAAGCAGGACTACCGCGAGGCCTTTCGGGTGCTCGACGCGATGCAGATCTCGCATGCGGCGCGCGGCGAGACGCGCGAATTGCTGGTCGAGGCGCAGCGCGCCTTCGAGACGCTGTTCCTGGCCGGCGACGCCGATACGCTCTCGCCGGTCACGGCGCTGTCGCTCTACTACGACTATCGCCGCCTGACCCCGCCCGGCCGCAAGGGCGACGCGATGATCCGCCGCCTGAGCGACCGCATGGTGGCGGTCGACCTGCTCGACCAGGCGGCGGCGCTGCTCCAGCATCAGGTCAGCAACCGGCTGGTCGGCGCGGCGCGCGCGCAGGTCGCGGCGCGGCTGGCCGTCATCTATCTGATGAACCGCAACCCTGCCGGCGCCCTCGAGGCGCTGAAGCAGACGCGCCTCGCCGAGCTGCCGGCCGACCTGAAGCGGCAGCGGCTGCTGCTGGAGGCGCGCGCCCTCGCCGAGCTGAAGCGCTACGACCTGGCGCTCGACCTCGTCGGCACTGACGCCGCGCCCGAGGCGCTGCGGCTGAAGGCCGACATCTTCTGGAACGCCCGGCGCTGGCGGGAGGCGGCCGAGACTCTCGAGCGCTATGTCGGGTTGCAGGCGCCTGGTGACGGCATTCCCGGCGAGGAGACGCGGCGCGACCTCCTCAGGACGGCGATCGGCTATTCGCTCGCCGACGAGGCGCTGGCGCTGGAGCGGCTGCGCACCGCCTACCAGCCGCGGATGGCCGAGACGCCCGATGCGCGCGCCTTCCAGGTGGTCACGGCGCCGGACGCCAAATCGACCGGCGAATACACGATGGTGGTGCAGCGCGTCGCCGGCACCGCGACGATCGAGGCGTTCCTCAACGACTACAAGGCGCGCTATCCCGACGCCGTGCCGAACCGGCCGACGCCGCCGAGCTGATACGCCGCCGGCGCGCGTTCGGGGCATCGGCGAAGGCAGCTGGCGGCGACCCGCATTTGACGAATGCGGCGCATTGCCGGACTATCGCGACGCTTTGGTCTTTCATGACCGCTTCGCGATTGTCGCGGCGCTGTTCGGTCGGGCGCATTGCTTGGCGCCGATGCCGGCGTCCCAATTGATTGCAGTTTCCAGTGTCGGAGGCCGTCGCCAGCGATGCCCGCGCCGAACATCCTGATGATTTTTCCGCAGTTCAATCCCTATTCGTTCTGGGCCTTTACGGAACCGTGCGCGATCTGGGGCGCCAAGGCGCCGGCGCCGCCGCTCGGGCTGATCACGCTCGCCGCGATGCTGCCGCCGGCCTGGCCGGTGCGGCTCGTCAACCGCAACACCGCGGCTCTGACCGAGGCCGATCTCGACTGGGCCGACATCGTCATGACGGGCGGCATGCTGCCGCAGCAGGTCGATACGCTGAAGCTGATCGAGATGTGCCAGGCACGCGGCAAGACGGTCTGCGTCGGCGGGCCCGACCCGACCTCGAGCCCGGAGGTCTACGCGCAGGCCGACATGCTCGTGACCGGGGAGGCGGAGGGCGTGGTCGCCGAGCTCGTCGCGGCGATCGAGCGCGGCGAGCGGCGCGGCCGGTTCGACGCCGAGAAGTTCCAGGCCGACGTGACGAAGAGCCCGGTGCCGCGCTTCGACCTGCTCGACCGCAGCCAGTACCTCTTCATCGGCGTGCAGTTCTCGCGCGGCTGCCCGTTCAACTGCGAGTTCTGCGACATCATCGAGCTCTACGGCCGGGTGCCGCGCGCCAAGACCAACGCGCAGATGCTGGGCGAATTGCAGGCCCTCTACGATCTCGGCCATCGCGGCCATGTCGATTTCGTCGACGACAACCTGATCGGCGACAAGAAGGCGCTGAAACGGTTCTTGCCGGATTTGATCGCGTGGCAAAAGGAGCGGCGCTATCCGTTCCAGTTCTCGACCGAGGCCTCGCTCAACCTCTCGGACGACGATGAGCTGCTGGCCATGCTGCGGCAGGCGAATTTCTTCGCCATCTTCGTCGGCATCGAGAGCCCCGATACCGAAACGCTGATCTCGACCCAGAAGAAGCAGAACACCCGGCGCAGCCTCGCGGCGAGCGTGCACAAGATCCACCGGGCCGGCATGTATGTGATCGCCGGCTTCATCGTCGGCTTCGATACCGAGAAGATGCGCGTCGCCGAGGGGCTGGTGGACTGCATCGAAGCGACCGGCATTCCGGTCGCGATGGTCGGCCTCCTCACGGCGCTGCCGAACACGCAGCTCACACGGCGCCTGGAAGCGGAGGGGCGGATCTTTCCCGATCACGGATGGGTGCAGGACGGCGGCGGCGGCGACCAATGCACGCAAGGCCTGAACTTCGTGACGCTGCGGCCGCGCCGCGACATCCTGCAGGACTACCGCGACGTCCTGGCGCGGATCTACGAGCCGGCCGCCTTCTTCGCCCGCGTCAAGGACATGGGGCTCCGGCTCGACCGGCCCTATCTCGACGCGGGGCCGCAAAGCTGGAAGGATTTCGGCACCGAGATGTGGCT
>JBDHTH010000369.1:0-3938 GCA_039808545.1 Phreatobacteraceae bacterium
CCCGCCTTGTAGGCGCTGAGGAAATCGGTGTCCTTGTCGAAGTCGACGCGCACCAGCGTGATGCCGTCGAGCAGCTTCTCGTTGCCGAGCTCGCCGAGCAGCGCCTCCTGCCGCTTGCAGACCGGGCACCAGCTCGCATGCGTGTGGACCAGCACCGGCTTGCCGGACTTCACCAGCTCCTGGAAGGCGGTTTTCTCGTAGCGGACCCACTCGGCCGCATCGGCGCGGGGCGCTCCGAGCATGAAGAAGGCGGCGAACAGCAAGGCGAGGAGGCGCATGTCAAGCTCCGGATCGGCATATGGGCGTCGCCCTGCGGGTGACCGAGACTGTGTGTCGCAGCCGGGCGCCGCAAGGTTCGATACGGCCGCCATGTCGGCGGCGCCGTATCGCCGTGCGGCGCCGGCCCGCATGCCTTTCCGGCGGCGTCAGGAGGTCGGCCTGATGGCCTGCCGGATCTTCTCCTGGTCGGTCTCGAAGATCAGGCGATTCACCTCCTTGCCCTTGTCGAACAGGAAGATGGTCGAGCGCCCGACCTTGTAGGCCGAGAGGAAGTCCGTGTCCTTGTCGACATCGACAGTGACGAGCGTGAGGCCTTCGAAGGCCTTTTCCTTATCGAGCTCTTGAAACACCAGGACCTGGCGTTTGCAGACGCTTCACCACGTCGCGTGGGTGTGTACGACGATCGGCTTGCCGCTCGCGAGGAGCTTGGCGAATTCAGTCTTCTCGTAGGGCTTCCACTCGGCCGCGTTCGCATGAGGAACGCTGATGGCGAGGAAAGCGACGAGCAAGGCCATCAACAGGCGCATGCCGGTCTCCCGGTTTGGCGGCGGCGGGGGCCGCCGCGAGCTGAGGGGAGCGATGCCGCACGGGCAACCGCGCCATAGGCCTAGCGCCGCGCCGCTCCGGCGTCCATCGCGGTGCCTTCACGATTGCGAAAGCGGGCGCCCCACAAACGACACAGCGGCGCGCTTTCCTTGCCCATCCGCGTCAAAACCTGCATTGTCCGCGCGCTCCCGCTGCTTCGCGCCCCGTTCGCGGCAGCCGAAATTCGTCGAGGCCCCTTGCGCATGAAACTGCGATACGTCCTTCCGGCCGCGCTCCTCGCGCTCCTTCCCCTGGCGGAGCCCGCGGGCGCGCAGCGCAACTCGGCCAGCATCCGCGTCGACCGTTTCACCGGCACCTTCTCGGGCCGCTACCTCGCGGCGCGCATCGCCGCCGCCGATCGCGACACGACCTCCGCCTCCGAGTTCTTCCGCGATGCGCTGCGCCGCGATCCGCGCAACATGGAGCTCGTCGAGCGCGCCTTCCTGACCTATCTGGCGGACGGCCAGATCGACGACGCGGCCCCGCTCGCCGAGCGCATCATCGGCGTCGACCCGAAGAACCGCTTCGCGCGCCTCGTGCTCGCCGTGCGCGCGATCAAGCAGCGCCATTTCAAGACCGCGCGCCTGCATATCGACCGCGGCCGCAGCGAGCAGACCGGCGACCTGACGGCGGTGCTCCTTTCGGCCTGGACGCTGCAGGGCAGCGGCGAGACCGGCCCCGCGATCCTCGCTGTCGAGGGCCTGCAGGGCCAGGACTGGTTCCAGCTCTTCAAGCTGATCCATGAGGGGCTGATCTACGAGGTGGCGGGCGACAAGGCGAAGGCCGGGCAGAAGCTCGAGGCCGCCTACAAGCTCGACACCTCCTCGCAGCGTTTCGTCGACGCCTATGGCCGCTGGCTCGCCCGCAACAAGTCGGTCGCCGAGGCCGAGACGCTCTACGCCGCCTTCGCGGCGAAGACGGCGGCGGGCCATCCGGTCGCGACCGCGGCGCGCGAGGAGATCGCCCGCACCAAGACGCTGAAGCCGCTGATCGCCACGGCCGAGCAGGGCGCCGCCGAGGTGCTCTACGGGCTCGGCTCCTTCCTGTCGCGCAACGGCGGCGGCGACCTGGCGCTCGTCTATCTGCGCCTCGCGGTCTATCTCGACCCGAAATCGGGCGTCGCGCTGATGGCGCTCGGCGACCTCTTCGAGCAGTTGAAACGCAGCGAGCAGGCGGTCGTCACCTATGACCGGGTGCCGAAGGACTCGCCCTTCAAGCGCAACGCCGAGATCCAGGCGGCGCTGAACCTGGAGACGCTCGAGAAGAGCGACGAGGCGCGCCAGCGCCTCACCGCGCTCGCCAACGCCTATCCCAAGGACATCGAGGTGCTGACCGCGCTCGGCAACGTGCTGCGCAGCCGCAAGCAGTTCGCCGAATGCGCCGAGGCCTACGAGAAGGCGCTCGCCGAGACCGGCGCGCCCGACGTCAAGTTCTGGACGCTCTATTACTTCCGCGGCATCTGCTACGAGCGCTCCAAGCAATGGCCGAAAGCCGAGGCGGATTTCCAGACCGCGCTCAAGCTGCAGCCCGACCACCCGCATATCCTCAACTATCTCGGCTATTCCTGGATCGACCAGGGCGTGAAGCTGAACGAGGCGCTCGAGATGGTGAAGAAGGCCGTCGCGGCCCGCCCCGACGACGGCTACATGGTCGACAGCCTCGGCTGGGCGCATTACCGGCTCGGCCAGTTCCAGGACGCCGTCACGGTGATGGAGCGCGCCGTCGAGCTGAAGCCCGAGGATCCGGTCATCAACGACCATCTCGGCGACGCCTATTGGCGCGTCGGCCGCGAGCTTGAAGCGACCTTCAAGTGGAACCAGGCGCGCGATTTGAAGCCCGAGCCCGACGAGCTGAAGCGCATCGAGAAGAAGTTGAAGATCGGCCTCGACGCGGTCGAGAAGGAAGAGAAGGACGCGAACGCCTCCAAGGACGCCGAGGTGAAGCCGGCGACGCCCGCTCTGCCGCCCGAGGCCAAGCCCGGCGAGACAACCCCCGGCGAGACCAAGCCGGGCGAGACGAAGCCGATGGACGCCCCGGCCGCCAAGCCCATGGAGGCGCCGCCTGCCGAGACCAAGCCCGCCGACCCGGCGCCTGCGGCTCCCGCCACGCCGCAATGACGCGGCCGTGACGTCCGCGCGCCGCGTCGCTTTCGCGGCCGCCAAGGTCAACCTATCGCTGCATGTCCTCGGCCGCCGCGCCGACGGGCTGCACGACCTCGACAGCCTCGTCGGCTTCGCGGATGTCGGCGATCGTCTGGCCTTTACGCCGGGCGCCCCTCTCGGCCTGACGGTCGAGGGTCCGATGGCGGCCGGGCTGAGCGCGGGGCCGGACAATCTCGTCCGGCGCGCCGCTAGCGCCTTCGCGGCTGCTTATCCGGGGAGCCGCCTCGGCCATTTCACGCTCGACAAGCGCCTGCCGCTCGCCTCCGGCATCGGCGGCGGTTCAGCCGACGCGGCCGCCGCGCTGCGGCTCCTGGCGGCCGAGAACGGCGTCGCGCCCGATGACCCGGCCTTGCACGCGCTGGCGGCTGGTCTCGGCGCCGATGTGCCGGTCTGCCTCGCGGGCCACGCCTGCCGCATGCGCGGCACCGGCGAGCGCATCGAGCCGCTCGCCCTGCCGCCGCTCGCGGCCGTGCTCGTCAATCCCGGCACCGCCGTGCCGACCCCGGCGGTCTTCCGCGCCCTTGGCCTTGCGCCGGGCGAAGCGCACGCGGCCGGCGTTCCGTCACTTGCTGCGCCGTTGACCGGAGAGGCCCTGCTCTCCCATCTCGCCGCCCACCGCAACGATCTCGCCCCCCCGGCGATCGCCATTGCCCCGGCGATTGCGGACGTACTCGTGGCGCTCAGGGGCGCGGGCGCGCGCCTGGCGCGTATGTCCGGCTCGGGCGCGACCTGCTTCGGGCTGTTCGAAACGCCTCAGCGGGCCGCCGACGCGGCGGACCGCATCGCCGCCGCGCATCCCGCCTGGTGGGTGGCGGCGACGCTGCTCGGCGACGCGCCGCCTCAGTAGGCCCGGCGGATGCAGAAATCGACGACGTCGATCAGCGCCTGCTTCATCGCGCCGTCGGCGAACAG
>JBDHTH010000370.1:0-3929 GCA_039808545.1 Phreatobacteraceae bacterium
GCCGGCGGCGGCTCGTTCCAGCCGAAGAAGCCGCCGATCCCCGGCATCGACGCCTATGAGGGGACCTCGGTCTTCTACGCGGTGCGCAAGATGGAGACGTTCCGCGGCCGGCGAGTGCTGATCGTCGGCGGCGGCGATTCCGCGCTCGACTGGACGCTGAGCCTGCAGCCGATCGCCGAGCGCGTCACGCTGATGCATCGGCGCGACGATTTCCGGGCAGCGCCCCATTCCGTCGCGCAGATGCGCGAGCTGGTCGCGGACGGCAAGATGGACCTCGCGATCGGCCAGGTGCTGAATCTGCGCGGCGAAGGCGGCATGCTGGAGGCGGCGATCTGCCGCGGCAATGACGGGCAGGGGTTCGAGGTCGCGTGCGACGCGATGCTGCCCTTCTTCGGCCTGACGATGAAGCTCGGGCCGCTCGCCGATTGGGGGCTGAACCTCCACGAGAACCTCGTGCCGGTCGATACAGCGCGGTTCGAGACATCGACGCCGGGCATCTTCGCGATCGGCGACATCAACACCTATCCGGGCAAGCTGAAGCTGATCCTGTCGGGCTTCCACGAGGCGGCGCTGATGGCGCAGGCCGCCAAGCGCATCGTCAATCCGGATGCGCGCATCGTGTTCCAGTACACGACCTCCTCGACCAGCCTGCAGAAGAAGCTCGGCGTGGCGTGATCGCCATGCCTTTGACGGACGGGCCGTTGACGGCCCTGCCGCGCTGAGCCAGTCTCGGCCGCAATGATCCCTCGCGAGGGTTGCCGCGTGCCGGCACCGAAATCCCCTGCCTCCGGCGCCTCGCGCCGGACGGTGCTCGGCGCGCTGCTGGCGCTCGGCGCGTCGGCCGCGCAGGCCGCCCAGACCGAGGCCGTTGCGCCGCCCGACTACGTGCCGCTCGGCCCTACGCCACCCGAGATCCTGCCGGGCGATTTCGAGGTGCCGGCCCTGGCGGGCGGCGATCTGCGGCTGTCGCAGGTGGCGGGGCCGGCCCTGCTCGTTCACTTCTTCGCGACATGGTGCGTCTATTGCCGCAGCACGATGCGGCAATTGCAGGTGCTGAAGCGCGATCTCGGCACGGATATCGGCATCGTGGCGCTGTCGGTCGGCGAGCCGGCCGTGCGGGTCGAGCGCTATCTGCACGGCTTCGATCCCGGTTTCGCGATCGGCGTCGACCGCGCCCAGCAGGTTTCGCGCGGCTGGCGGGTGTGGCAGATCCCGACGCATGTGGTGCTCGACCGCGCGCTGCGGCCGAGGCTTTACGCCCAGGGCATCGTCGACTGGCAGTCGGCAGAGACGCGTGCGGCACTCAAGTCGCTCGCAACCAGCGGATAGGAGAGAAGAATGGCGACACGCCGGACCGTGCTGAAGGGCGGAGCGCTGAGCCTCGCGGCGCTGGCCATGCCGGCGCTCGCCCGCGGTCAGAGCCTGAAGCCGGAACCCGGCTCCTGGCGGACCTTCGAGATCGAGACGAGCGTGACGCTGAAAGACGCCAAGGGGCCGTCCTATCTGTGGCTGCCGGTGCCGGGCTTCTCGGCCGAGGATTGGGCCAAGCCCGGCGCGATCTCGTTCGGCGGCAACACCCGCGACGTGCAGATCGTCACCGATCCGAAATACGGCGCCAAGATCTTCGTCGCCTATTTCCGCGACAGCGAGCCGGCACCGGCCGCGGTCCTGGCGACCAAGATGCAGGTGCGCGACCGGGCTGTCGACGTCACGAAGCCGCGCGAGGTGGCCCCACTCGGCGACGCGGAGCGGGCCCTCTATCTGTCGGCCACCGCCTTGCAGCCGCTCGACGGCATCGTCAAGACGACCGCCGACAAGATCGTCGCCGGCCTCGATACCGATCTCGCCAAGGCGAAGGCGATCTATGATTGGGTGGTCGACAACACCGCCCGCGTCGCGGCGACGCGCGGCTGCGGCACCGGCGACATCGTCGGCATGCTGGAAAGCGGCAATCTCGGCGGCAAATGCGCGGATCTCAACGCGCTCTATGTCGGGCTGGCGCGCGCCGCCGGCCTGCCGGCCCGCGACGTCTACGGCCTGCGCGCCGCGCCCTCGCGCTTCGGCTACAAGAGCCTCGGCGCGGGAAGCGAGGTCGTGACCAAGGCGCAGCATTGCCGCGCCGAGGTCTGGCTCGCCGGTCTCGGCTGGGTGCCGGTCGATCCGGCCGATGTGCGCAAGGTGGCGCTTGAGGAGCCGCCCGGCAATCTCGCGATGGACGACGCCAAGGTGAAGGAGGCGCGGCGCGCGCTGTTCGGCGCCTGGGAGGGCAACTGGATCCCCTACAACGCCGCGCACGACCTCCAGCTTCCCGGCGCCAAGGGGCCGGCGAAGCCGTTCCTGATGTATCCGAACGCGGAATCGAACGGGCGCGAATACGATGAGCTCGAGCCCGACGCCTTCACCTACAAGATCACGGCCAAGGAGATCACCACCTGAGAGCCCGCTCCCTTCACGTGAGAGCACGTGAAGGGTCAAAGCGGTCTCTAGTCCCTTAGAATCGATCACTGTCCTGTCTTTTGATCGAAGCGATCAAAAGACAGCGTGATCTAACGGCGGATGACGCCGGCGCGGGGAACCGCTAGCCTCGCGTATGGCCAAGGCGATCCGCAAATCCTCCGTATCCCGCCCGTCCCGGCGCTTGCCCACCATCGCGACCGCGCTGCTCACCGCGCTGAAGGACCATGGCGCCCGCGAGATCTTCGGCATTCCGGGCGATTTCGTGCTGCCCTTCTACAAGGTGATCGAGGACAGCGGCATCCTGCCGCATTTCACGCTGAGCCATGAGCCGGCGGTCGGTTTCGCGGCCGATGCGGCGGCGCGCTACCGCTCCGGCATCGGAGTCGCGGTCGTCACCTACGGGGCCGGCGCCTTCAACGTCGTGAATGCGGTGGCCGGCGCCTATGCGGAGCGCTCGCCCGTGGTGGTGATCGCCGGCGCGCCTGGGGCGCGCGAGCGCAGCAGCGGCTTCCTGCTGCATCACCAGGCGCGCACCATCGACACGCAATTCGCGGTGTTCAAGGAAGTGACCTGCGACCAGGCGGTGCTCGACGATCCCGAGACGGCGCCGGCGGGAATCGCCCGCGTGCTGCGCTCGGCCCGCGAGCGCTCGCTGCCGGTCTATATCGAGTTCCCGCGCGACATGGTGGCGGTGCCGTGCCGGCGCGTCCCGGTGCTGCCGAAGCGGCCGGCCGACCCGGAGGCGCTCGCCGAATGCGCGGACGAGATCCTGGCGCGGCTGGCGGCGGCGAAATCGCCTGCGATCATCGTCGATATCGAGGTGCGCCGCTACGGCGCGGAGGCCGATGTCGCGGCGCTCGCGCGCAAGCTGAAGCTGCCGGTGGTCACGACCTTCATGGGGCGGGGTCTCCTGGAGGACGCTTCCGACGTGCTCGACGGGACGTATCTGGCCGGCGCGGGCGATCCGGCGGTTGCGAGGATCGTCGAGGAGGCCGATACGCTGCTGCTGCTCGGCGTCATCCTCTCGGACACCAATTTCGCGATCTCGCCGCGCAAGCTCGATGCGCGCGGCACGATCCTCGCCATCGACCGCAAGGTGCGGATCGGCCATCACGAGTATCCGGACATCCCGCTCGACGATCTCGCGGCGGCGCTGGCGGCGCGCGCCAAGGCGCTGAAGCGGCCGCGCGCCGGCAAAAGGGCGAAGCGGATCGCCTATCCGCGCGGGCTGAAGGCGGACGAGGCGCCGATCGCACCCTCCGATATCGCGACCGCGATCAACGACCTGTTCGACCGGCACGGCGCGATGCCGATGACGTCCGATATCGGCGACTGCCTGTTCACCGCCATGGAGATCGAGAACACGGCGCTCGCAGCGCCCGGCTACTATGCCGGAATGGGCTTCGGCGTGCCGGCCGGCATCGGCGTGGCGGCCGCGACGAAGCGGCGCCCGCTGATCCTCGTCGGCGACG
>JBDHTH010000371.1:0-3921 GCA_039808545.1 Phreatobacteraceae bacterium
CCAGCCGAGCGTGCTCTTGCCACAACCCGACTCGCCGACAATGCCGAGCGCCTCGCCGCGGTGCAGGTCGAAGGACACGCCGCGGAGGGCCTCGACGACAGTTTTGCGCGTGCGGTATCCAACGGTGAGGTTGCGTACATCAAGCATTGTATTATCCAGGGGTGTTTCTGTTGTATCGATCATGGCGCACACGTCATACGTGATTTGTCATGGTGTGGCTGAATCATTGTGGTTAGTCCTTAGGGCCAGGCGGCGCTACACACCATCGCGTCAATCAGAAGGGAAATGATCTTCTCTGCGCCTCTGATGATTTGTCTTTGCGTCCAAGGCAATTTTTCCATTGAGACTCATTGATGATCATCGTTGATAGCGCGTGATCTCCTCGCGCAGGCCATCGGCGAAAAGGTTGACGCCGATCACCAGCGTGGCGATCGCCAGCGACGGCCAGAGAATCGCCAGCGGGTTGGAGTAAATATACTTACGCGCATCGTTGACCATGCTCCCCCAGTCGGGGTCGGGCGGCGGCAGGCCGAGGCCGAGAAAGCCGAGCATGCCGATGGTGATGATCGTATAGCCGAGGCGCAGGCACATCTCGATCAGCAGCGGCCCGCGCATGTTGGGCAGCAGCTCGCACGCCATGATGAACCAGGCGGATTCGCCGCGCATCTTCGCCGCGCTCACATAGTCGCGCGGCACCAGCTCGAGGGTCAGGCCGCGCACGATGCGGGCGGTCATCGGCGCCTTCGTGATCGCGATGACCAGAACGATGTTGAGCGCCGAGGCGCCGAGCGCCGACAGGACGACGAAATAGAAAATGATTGTCGGCAAGGAAAGCGTAAGGTCGCAAATGCGGCTGATCACGGAATCGACCCATCCGCGATAGTATCCGGCGAGAAGACCCAGGCTCGCCCCCAGCAGCGTTGCCGCCAGGACCGCGATGGGCGCCACCGTGAGGACGGTGCGGGCGCCGAACACGATCCTCGAAAGGATGTCGCGTCCCTGGCTGTCGAGGCCGAGCGGATGCGTCCATGACGGCACCGGGTCCTGAAGGCCCTCCACATGGTTGATGTTGGGATTGTAGGGGGCGATCCAGGGCGCGCAGGCCGCCACCGCGACCCAGAAGGCCACGATTGCGAGGCCGAGCCGAGCCGTCGGGGGCAAGCCGGCGAAAGCCGCGATGCCGCGACGCGCCGCTGACCATGCGGATATCCGCCAGCGGAGATGCGCCAGCTTCGCCGTCATGGCTTGCCCTGCGCCCGGATCCTCGGATCGAGCAGGGCGTAGCAGAGGTCCCCGAGGAAGTTGGTCGAGACCGCGATGAACACGGCGATCAGCGAGCCGGCCTCGATCAGCGCGATATCCTTGGCGAGCGCGGCCTCGAGCATCATCCGTCCGAAGCCGGGATAAGCGAACATCGACTCCACCACGACGACGCCGGTGATGAGGTAGTTGATCTGCAGGAGAATGACGGTGACGGGCGCGATCAGCGCGTTGCGCAGCGCGTGCCTCGCCACCACCAGCCTGTTCGGCAGCCCCTTCAGGATCGCGGTGCGGATGAACGGCCGCTCCATGACGTCCACCATCGAGGCGCGCACCATGGCGGCCACATAGCCGCAGTCGAACAGGGTGATGACCGCGACGGGCAGAACCATCTGCTGGGCGATGGACCATTGCCCCTGGGCGACCATGGGCGACAGGCCCGGCAGCACCCCGAGCTTCACGACGAAGACTGTGATCAGCATCACGCCCATCGCGTAGTCGGGGATGGAGCTCGAAATCGTCGTGAACAGGACGACGCCGCGGTCAAGGATGCTGCCCTCCCGCATGCCGCCCAGAACGCCCAGGAGAATGGAGAGCGGCACGATGACGACGAAGGCGGTCGCGGCAAGGATCGCGGTATTGAGGAGCGCGGCGCCGATCACATCGGAGACAGGCGCATTGAAGAGGATGGAACGCCCGAAATCGCCTCGCAGGGCCTTCACGACATATTCGACGTAGCGAACCACGAACGGGCGATCGAGGCCAAGCTCCTTGGTGAGCGCCGTGATCTGCTCGGGCAGCGCATAGGGACCCAACACCTTGAGCGCAGCGCTGCCCGGCGATAGTTCGTTCAACGCGAAGACCAGGAAGGAGACCGCGATCAGCGACGTGACAAGCGCGGCGACATATCTGGCAAACAGCTTGGACATCGCGAGCTAGGCCGGCCCCTTGCCGGCGAGGGAGGCTGTCGAAGACGAGCCTGCCGAGGCGTCGTCACGAGCCGCGCGGTCGGTGCCGGGCGTGCCGTTCGCGATCCATTTGTCATATCGCTCCTTCGTCTCGACGCTTTCCGAATAGAGCCTGCTCAGCGGAGCTCCGTTCTCCAATTCCACGCCGAGAAATTGCTCGAACCGCTCCTGCTCGAACGCATCGTTGGCCACCTCCTCGGCCAGGGCATGCGGTATCACCACGACGCCGTCCTCGTCCCCGACGACGACGTCGTTCGGATAGACCGCCAGGTTGCCGCAGGCGATGGGCGTGTTCAGCTCGACTGCATGATGCCGGGTGATCGTCGTCGGCGGCGTGGATGCGCTGCAGAAGGCGGGCAGGCCAAGCCGCGCGATCTCGGCGCAATCCCTCAATCCGCCATCCGTGACGATGCCCGCCGCGCCGCGCGCGATCATCCGCCTCACCATGATGGAACCGGCGACGCCGGAATATTGGTCGCCACGGGCATCCACGATCAGGATCTGGCCCCTCTCGATGGAATCGACCGAGAAGATCTGCGGATGCTTCGGATCGTGGCGGAACGAGCCGGGGATGTCGATGTCCTCCCGAGCCGGGATGCAGCGCAGGGTCATCGCATGGCCGATCATGCGGGCATTGTCCTTGCTCACGGGGCGGACGCCTTGAATGAACACGTTGCGGAAACCGCGGACGAGCATCTGGTTGGTAAGCGTCGCCGTGCTCGACAAGGAGAGTTTCCGTCTGGTCTCGTCGGAAAGCGGCCTGGGCAGGGTCTGATACACGTTGCGTCCTCTCGGTCCCCGTTTTCACGTCAGTGCAGTAGCCGGCCCGGGCGCCCGGAGCGGTCTTGGTCACGAAAGCCTCGTCACGGCGAAGGCACGCCGAGGGCTCGGCTTTCCGGAGCGCGGGCGGCGCGCTCTTCGCCGCGCGCCTGCGTCACCAGGTTTGCAAGTCTCTGGCCGATCATCATTGCCGGGCCGTTGGTGTTGCCTGCGATGATCTGCGGCATCACGGAACAATCTGCGATCCTCAAGCCGTCCAAGCCGATGACGCGCAGCGCGCTGTCGACTACCGCTTCCGGATCATCCTCGCGGCCGATCCGGCAGGTGCCGGCCGGATGATGGCTCGTGCCCAGCGCGGCGCGGATCCAGCGTTCCAATTCGTCGCGCCCGCGCATCTCGGGACCGGGCCGCAGCTCCACGGGGTGAAATCGGGCAAGCGGCGGCTGCCGGACGAGCCCGCGGGCGATCTCGACGCCGGCCAACAGGGCCTTCACCTCGCCCGGATCGAGAAGGTAGTTGAGCTGGATGAGAGGCATCGCCGCCGGGTCCGCGGAGCGCAGGCGGACAAATCCGCGGCTGGCCGGCCTCAGCAGGCCGATATGGATCTGAAATCCATGGCCGGCCAGCGGCCTGCCGCCGTCATCGAGCGCGAGCGGAAGAAAGCTCAGCTTCAGATCGGGCAGGCCGGGCCGTCCGTCGGACCGGATGAACGCCCCGGCCGCGAAATGATTGGTCGCCGCCGGCCCGCTGCGGAAAAGCAGCCATTGCAGGCCGGCGAGCAGCATGCCGACATGCCGCGCATTCGCGTTGGAACTGCCGCCCGCGGCGCGGTACTGGACGAACAGATCCGCGTGATTCTGCAGATTGCTGCCGACGCCGCCCAGGGCATGGCGGATCGGTATCCCGAGCTCCC
>JBDHTH010000372.1:0-3913 GCA_039808545.1 Phreatobacteraceae bacterium
CAGGAGCGGGATGCCGCCGGCCTCGAACATGGCCTTGGCGACATAGCGCCCGCTGGGCTTCAGATCCGCGATATAAGGCGTGCGCTTGAAGATCTCGGCGACCTCGAACAGGTCGAAATCGATGCCCGCCTCATGCGCGATGGCCGGCAGGTGGAGCCCCGCATTGGTCGAGCCGCCAGAGGCCGCCACCACCGTCGCGGCGTTCTCCAGCGCCTTGCGCGTGACGATGTCGCGCGGCCGGATATTGGCGCGCACGAGATCCATGATCATCTCGCCCGACATCATGCAGAACCGGTCGCGGATCTCGTAAGGCGCGGGCGCGCCGGCCGAATAGGGCAGCGCCAGGCCGATCGCCTCGGAGACGGTCGCCATCGTGTTGGCGGTGAACTGCGCGCCGCAGGCGCCCGCCGAGGGGCACGCGACCTCCTCGATCTCGGCGAGGTCCTCGTCCGACATCGCGCCGACCGAATGCTTGCCGACCGCCTCGAACATGTCCTGGACGGTGACCTGCTGGCCGCGGAAATTGCCGGGCAGGATCGAGCCGCCATAGATGAAGATCGACGGCACGTTGAGCCGCACCATCGCCATCATCATGCCGGGCAGCGACTTGTCGCAGCCCGCGAGGCCGACGAGGGCGTCATAGGAATGGCCGCGCATGGTGAGCTCGACGGAATCGGCGATCACCTCGCGCGAAACCAGCGAGGACTTCATCCCCTGATGGCCCATCGCGATGCCGTCCGTCACCGTGATGGTGCAGAACTCGCGCGGCGTGCCGCCGGCCGCCGCCACGCCCTTCTTCACGGCCTGGGCCTGGCGCATCAGGGCGATGTTGCAGGGGGCGGCCTCGTTCCAGCAGCTCGCGACGCCGACGAAGGGCTGGTGGATCTGCTGGCGCGTCAGGCCCATGGCGAAGTAGTAGGAACGGTGCGGCGCGCGCTCCGGCCCCTCCGTCACGTGACGGCTCGGCAACCTCGACTTGATATCCGTCTTGGCGTCCATTCTACTCCCCACCCGCCATCCCGGCCCTTCGGCCTCGGCACCATGCGCAATGCCCGGTGCCATGACCCGCCTGGAACGGCAAGCAACGCTGACGCGGTCGATCTCACCTCGGAATATCCGCCGACGGCTTCGCCAGCATGGAAAATTCTTTATTGAAACCAGTCGCTTGTTACATCGCCACTACGTCCCTGGTTCGTGGCTGAATTGCGGCGTGCTGGAGCCGCAATCGGGCCATTGCGGCGAAGCTTTTGCGATGTTGCCGCTAAGTCACAGATCGGGCAGGCGAAGCCCGAGCTCCCGCGCGCTTTCGAAGAGACGCGTAACGTCATCCGGCTCGTCGACGTCCCAGAGGGGATCAAGCGTCGCGACCCGCAGCCCGGCCGCCTGGGCGCGCCGCAGCGTCTCGGCCGCGACGGTGTCGGTGCTCCAGGCCATGCCGGTAAAAAGCGAGGGATGCGGCCCCTTCGCCGCGATCAGCACATAGCCGCCATCCTCGGCCGGATTGAGGACGAGGTTATGCGCCGCGAGCGCCGAAGCCGCCTCGGCCAGCCGTCCTCGGCCGAGGCCCGGACAGTCGCTGCCGACGAGGATCACCGGCACGTTCGGCCGGAAGGCCCGCGCCATCCGCGCGCCGAGATCGCCCTCCCCCTGCGCCTGGATTGTGGCGCCGTGGCGGGCGGCGAGGCGCCGCAGCGCGGCATCATGCGGATCGGTCGCCCAGAGCTCGACCGGCCCGAGTGTCGCGGCAGCCGCCTCGCCAAGGATACGATCGAGCAGAAAGCCATGCAGCCGCGCCGCCCCTTCGGCGCCGAGGCGCGGGATGAGGCGCGTCTTCGTCGCGCCCGGCACCGGCGCGCGCGAGAAGATTGCTATCGTGGTTTCAGGAAGCCTCATCGCGCGGCGTAAAGCCGGGCGAGATCGGCCGGATCAGCGCCGCGCCAGTAGCGGAACCTGAGCGACCACATCAGGAGGATCGTGCGCCACACCCCGTGCGCCTCCCAACGCCGCCCGGATGTCTCGACCTTAGCAGCAAGGCAAGCCGGCCGCCCGATACGCTTCAGGTCGCGCGAGAGGCGGATATCCTCCATCAGCGGAATGTCGGCGAAGCCGCCAACCTTGCGGAAGGCCGCGCGCGTCACGAAGATCGCTTGGTCCCCGGTCGCGATCCCGGTCAGGCGCGAGCGCAGGTTCATCAAGGCGCCGATCACCGCCAGCATCGGGCTTTGCCCGACGATGCGAACATCGAAACGCCCCCACGCATGGCCGGCCGCGATCGCCGCGACCACCAGCCGGTCGGCCTCGACGGGAAGCCTCGTATCGGCATGCAGGAACAGGAGGATATCGCCGCGCGCCGCCTCGGCGCCGGCATTCATCTGCCGCGCCCGGCCGCGCGGCGCCGCGACCACCGTATCGGCCCCGGCCCGCGCCAGGGCGACCGTCTCGTCCGTGGAGCCGCCATCCGCAACGATGATCTCGGCGCCCCGCGCCCTGAGAGCGCTGAGCGCCGCCAGCGTCGCGGGCAGCGCCTCGGCCTCGTTCAGCACCGGCATCACGATCGAGAGCGATGCCGGCGCCATGCTTAGGTCCCGAGGCGGCTCAGCGCCTGCCGGAGCTGGTCGCGCCGCTGCTCGGCCTCGCGGCGCTTCTCGCGCTCGCCCTCGATCACCTCCTCGGGTGCCCGCGAGACGAAATGCGCGTTGCCGAGCTTGGCGTCGACCCGCGCGATATCGGCCTGCGCCTTGTCGATCTCCTTTTTCAGCCGCGCCCGCTCGGCGTTAAGATCGATGATGCCGGCGAGCGGCAGCGCGATCAGCGTGCCGCGCACCAGGATCTGCGCCGATTCCGCCGGCGGCGCCACCGCCGTGTCGATCGAGGCGATGCGCGCCATGCGCTTCACGAGATCGGCCTGGCGGTTGACCCGCTCCACGACGCCCGCCTCGGCATCGACCAGCACCAGCGGGATCTGCGCGCCGGGCGGCACGTTCATCTCGGCCCGGACCGAGCGGATGCCGGCGATCAGCTCGACCAGCGAGCCCATCTCGTCCTCCGCCATGCCGTCGCGCGGCAGGTCGTCGCCGCGCCAGGGGGCGAGCACCAGCGGCGTCTTCCGGGCCGGCCCGGTCTCGCCGGTCACCCGCCAGAGCTCCTCGGTGACGAAGGGCATGAACGGGTGCAGCAGCTTCAAGATCTCGTCGAGCACCCAGGCGGCGGTCGCCCGGATCTCGGCCTTGGCGGCCTCGTCGGCGCCGAGGAACACCGGCTTGGCGAATTCCAGGAACCAGTCGCAATAGATGTTCCAGACGAAGCGGTAGGCCGCATTCGCCGCGTCGTTGAAGCGGAAGGCCTCGAGCGCCGCCGTCGTCTCGGCGACCGCCGCCGCCGTCTCGCCGACGATCCAGCGCGCCAGCACCGTCTCGACCTTGTCGGGGTCGAAGCCCGCCACGCGCACGCAGCCGTTGATCTCGGCGAAGCGGGCCGCGTTCCACAGCTTGGTCGTGAAGTTGCGGTAGCCCTCGATCCGGTTCTCCGAGAGCTTGATGTCGCGCCCCTGCGCCGCCATCGCGGCGAGCGTGAAGCGCACCGCATCGGCGCCGAACTTGTCGATGAGCTGGAGCGGGTCCATCACGTTGCCCTTCGACTTCGACATCTTCTGCCCCTTCTCGTCGCGGACGAGGGCATGGATGTAGACGGTGTGGAAGGGCACGTCGGGCATGAAATGCAGCCCCATCATCATCATCCGGGCGACCCAGAAGAAGATGATGTCGAAGCCGGTGACGAGCACGTCGGTCTTGTAGTGGCGCTTCAATTCCGGCGTCTCGTCGGGCCAGCCGAGGGTGGAGAACGGCCAGAGCGCGGAGGAGAACCAGGTGTCGAGCACGTCCTCGTCGCGCACCAGGAAGGTGGCGCGCCGGTC
>JBDHTH010000373.1:0-3913 GCA_039808545.1 Phreatobacteraceae bacterium
CTCATCCCGGCGTTGGTGAAGGTCAGTCTTTCGCCGGCCCGCGAGATGCCGCGCGCCTCCACGAGCTGATCCTTGGTCTCCCCGCCATTGGCGCCGGCATTCATGCGCAGCGCCCCGCCGATCGTGCCGGGGATGCCGAAATAGAATTCGAGCCCGCCGATGCCGGCCTGCGCCGCTGCTTCCGCGACGCGCTTGTCGGGCGCCACCGCCCCGGCCGTCACCGTGTCGCCCACGGCCGCGATCTCGCCGAAGCCGCGCGGCCTCAGGCGGATGACGACGCCCGGCACGCCGCCGTCGCGCACGATCAGGTTCGAGCCGACGCCGATCGGCATCACCGGGATCCCGGCCGGCAGGGTCTTCAGGAAATAGGCGAGATCGTCCTCGTCGTCGGGCGCATAGAGCACCTGCGCCGGCCCGCCGACCCGGAACCAGGTGAACGGCGCCAGCGGCTCGTTGGCCGAGAGCCGCCCGCGCAGCTCCGGCATCAGCGCCTTCAGATCGCCCGTGATATCGGGAAAGCCGCTCATGCGCCGGTCCGGAGCTGCGCCAGCTCGTCGGGCAGCGCATAGGCCCATTGGGTGATGTTGCCGGCCCCGAGGAACACCACGTAGTCCTCGGGTTTGGCGATCCCCGCGACGATGCCGGCGATGTCGGCCGGCTTCTCCAGCGGGATGACGTTGCGATGGCCGCGCGCCCGCAGCCCCTGCACGAAGCTTTCCTGGTTGACGCCGGCGATCGGCGCCTCGCCGGCCGCGTATACATCCGCGACGATCACCGCGTCGGCGTCGTTGAAGCAGGTGCAGAACCCGTCGAACAGCGAGGCGAGGCGCGTGTAGCGATGCGGCTGCACGATCGCGATCACCTGCCCTTTCGTCGAGGCGCGCGCAGCTTTCAGCACCGCGCTGATCTCCACCGGGTGATGGCCGTAATCGTCGAAGATCGCGACGTCGTTCCAGGTGCCGGTCCGGGTGAAGCGCCGCTTCACGCCGCCGAAGCCGGCGAGCGCCTTGCGGATCGCGTCGTCCGACATGCCGAGCTCATGCGCCACCGCGATCGCGGCCGTGGCGTTGAGCGCGTTGTGATGGCCCGGCATGTTCAGCATCAGGTTGCCGATCTCGTGCGTGCCGCTGCCGTCCCTGTTCCGGAAGGCGACGCGGAAGCGCGACACGCCGCCCGAAAGATTGACCTCCAGCAGCCGCACATCGGCCTGCGGGTTCTCGCCATAGGTGATGACGCGCCGGTCCTCGATGCGGCCGATCAGCGCCTGCACGGTCGGATGGTCGAGGCACATCACGGCGAAGCCGTAGAACGGCAGGTTGTCGACGAAGCGCACGAAGGCGTCCTTCGCGGCGTCGAAATCGCCGTAATGGTCGAGATGCTCGGGATCGACATTGGTGACGATCGCCACATCGGCCGGCAGCTTCAGGAAGGTGCCGTCGGACTCGTCCGCCTCCACCACCATCCAGTCGCCGTCGCCGAGCCGGGCATTGGTGCCGTAGGCATTGATGATGCCGCCATTGACCACCGTCGGATCGAAGCCGCCGGCATCGAGCAGGGTCGCGACGAGCGAGGTCGTCGTCGTCTTGCCATGCGTGCCGGCGATGGCGACGCAGGATTTGAGCCGCATCAGCTCGGCCAGCATCTCGGCGCGCCTGACCACCGGGATGCGCCTGGCGCGCGCCGCCGCGAGCTCCGGATTGTCGCGCTTGATCGCCGAGGAAACGACCACCACGGCCGCCCCGTCGATATTCTCGGGCCTATGGCCGATCTGCACCGTGACGCCTTTGTCGCGCAGCCGCTTGACGTTGTAGCTGTCGGCGACGTCCGAGCCCTGCACCGGATAGCCGAGATTGGCCAGCACCTCGGCGATGCCCGACATGCCGATGCCGCCGATGCCGACGAAGTGGATGGGGCCGGTCGTGCGCGGCAGCTTCATGGTTCAGGCGTCCTCGATCGATCGAATAGGGTTAAGGCGGCCTTCGCATGGATGGCCGGTCCTATGCAAATCAGCCCTCGCCAAGGGACGGCACCGCGACGGTGCCGAGCCCGGCCAGCGCCAGCACCGCGTCGGCGAGCCTGCTGGCAGCGTCCGGGATGCCCTGCGCCCGCGCCGCGGCGGCTGCCCGCGCCAGCCCCTCGGCATCGGCCATGCGCTCCGACAGCAGCGTCGCGAGATGGCGCGGCGAGAAGTCGGACTGCGGCAGGACGGTCGCGGCGCCGACCGTCTCGAGTGTCTTGGCGTTGGCGAACTGGTCCTGGTCGAGCGCATGCGGCAGCGGCACCAGGATCGAGGGCCGGCCGATCACGGACAATTCCCCGACCGTCGAGGCGCCGGAGCGCGCCACCACCAGATGCGCCGCCGCGATACGCGCCGGCATGTCGGTGAAGAAGGACGAGACCTCGGCCGCGACCCCGATCCGCGCATAGTGCTGGCGGACCCGCTCGGCATCCTCGTCGCGCGCCTGCTGGACGAGGCGGATGCGGCTGCGCTCGGCCTCGGACAGCAGCTCGAGCGCCGGCGGCACGACCTCCGACATCACCCGCGCGCCCTGGCTGCCCCCGAACACCACGAGATGGAACGCCTCGCCACTCTCCGGATACGGGGTGAGCGCGGCGCGGCGCACCGTCTCGCGCACCGGATTGCCGGTATGGATCGCCTTGGCGGCGATATCGGCGCGCGCCGCGAGGCTCGCGAAGCCCGTCGCAACGCGGTCGACGCGGCCGGCCAGCAGCCGGTTGGCGCGGCCCATCACGGCGTTCTGCTCGTGGATCATCGAGGGAATGCCGAGCTGCGTTGCGGCGAAGAGCGGCGGCAGGGTCGGATAGCCGCCGAAGCCGACGATCGCGGCCGGCTGCGCGCGCTTCAGGATACGGCGGGCGATCATGCTGCCGCGCGCCAGGAACCAGGCCGTGCGGGCGAGCGCCACCGGCGATTTCGAGGCGATCGTCGCGGACGGGATCACATGCGTCTCGCGCGCCGGAAAGGCGCGGCCGTATTTCGTGGCGCGCTCGTCGGTCATCAGCTCGATCGCGACGCCGCGATCGCTGAGCGCGTCGGCCAGCGCCTCGGCCGGGAAGAGATGCCCGCCCGTGCCGCCGGCGGCGAGCACGACGAGCGGCATGCGCGCGATCATGCGGCCTGCCCCGCGAGCTCTCCGCGCCCGCGCAGCGCCTTGTCGAGATTGGCGCGGGCCTCCACGGTCGGCCGTCGCCTGGTCAGCGCCAGCAGCATTCCCATGCCGAAGGCGAGCGAGATCAGCGAGGAGCCGCCATAGGAGATGAAGGGCAGCGTCATGCCCTTGGCGGGCATCAGGTGCAGGTTGACCGCCATGTTGATCGCCGCCTGCACGCCGAACACCATCGCGAGTCCCGCGATCGCGAAGCGGCAGAACGGGTCCTCCTCGCGCCGCGCATGCACCAGCGAGCGCAGCACGATGAAGGCGAACAGCGAGACGATGATCAGGCAGAGGACGACGCCGAACTCCTCGGCCGCGACCGAGAAGATGAAGTCGGTATGGCTGTCGGGGAGCAGGCGCTTCACGGTGCCCTCGCCCGGCCCCTTGCCGAGCCAGCCGCCTCGTATGAAGGATTCATGCGCCATGTCCATCTGGTAGGTGTCGCCCGATTCCGGGTTCATGAAGCGGTCGATGCGCTTCTTCACATGCGCCGAGAGGCGGTAGGCCGCGAGCAGGCCGACAATGCCGGCCCCGCCGAGCCCGAACACCCAGATCCAGCGCATGCCGGCCAGGAAGAACAGCGCGCACCACACGATCGCGATCAGCATCGTCTGCCCGAAATCGGGCTGCATCACGAGCAGGCCGACCGAGACGGCGAGCAGCAGCAGCGCCATCGGCGTCGCCGGCATCTCGGGCCGCTTGGCGCTCTCGCCGAACAGCCAGGCGGCCGTGACGAC
>JBDHTH010000374.1:0-3910 GCA_039808545.1 Phreatobacteraceae bacterium
AGGGCCGGGGCCCCCGCCGCGGCCTTCGCCTTTTGGCCGATGCGACCGCTGATTGCGATCTGGACTCGCGATGATTTATGAAGGATCGTTTTTGCCGCAGTGCAAAAGGATCCGGCGATGACAGCTTCGCAGCGCAATACGGACATCCGGCGCGACAAGCCCTGGCTGTTCCGCACCTATGCGGGCCATTCCACCGCCGCCGCCTCCAACGCGCTCTACCGCGCCAACCTCGCCAAGGGCCAGACCGGCCTTTCGGTCGCCTTCGACCTGCCGACCCAGACGGGCTACGATTCCGACCATGTGCTGGCGCGTGGCGAGGTCGGCAAGGTCGGCGTGCCGATCGCCCATCTCGGCGACATGCGCGCGCTGTTCGCCGACATCCCGCTCGCCGAGATGAATACCTCGATGACGATCAACGCCACCGCGCCCTGGCTGCTGGCGCTCTACGTCGCGGTGGCGGACGAGCAGGGCGCCGATCGGGCGAAACTGCAAGGCACGACGCAGAACGACATCATCAAGGAATATCTCTCGCGCGGCACTTATGTGTTTCCGCCCGCGCCCTCGCTGAAGCTGACGACCGACGTCATCCTGTTCACCACCACGGCGATGCCGAAGTGGAACCCGATGAACGTGTGCTCCTACCACCTCCAGGAGGCGGGGGCGACGCCCGTTCAGGAGCTCGCCTACGCGCTCGCCGACGCGATCGCGGTGATCGACGCCGTCAAGGCGACCGGCACGGTTCCCCAAGAGGGCCTCGGCGAGGTCGTCTCGCGCATCTCCTTCTTCGTCAATGCCGGCATGCGCTTCGTCACCGAGCTCTGCAAGATGCGCGCCTTCGTCGACCTGTGGGCCGAGCTCTGCGAGACGCGCTTCGGCATCACCGACCCGAAGCACCGCCTGTTCCGCTACGGCGTGCAGGTGAATTCGCTCGGCCTCACCGAGCCGCAGCCCGAGAACAACGTCTACCGCATCCTGATCGAGACGCTGGCCGTGACGCTCTCCAAGCGCGCCCGCGCCCGCGCCGTGCAGCTTCCGGCCTGGAACGAGGCGCTGGGTCTCCCCCGCCCCTTCGACCAGCAATGGTCGCTGCGCATGCAGCAGATCCTCGCCTACGAGACGGACCTGCTCGAATTCGGCGACATCTTCGACGGCTCCAAGGTGATCGACGAGAAGGTCGAGGCGCTAAAGGCCGAGGCGCGGGCCGAGCTTGAGAAGATCGACGCGCTCGGCGGCGCGGTGGCGGCGGTCGAGAGCGGCTACATGAAGCAGGCGCTGGTGGAATCGAACGCCCGCCGCCTCGCCGCCATCGAGAGCGGCGAGCAGACCGTGGTCGGCGTCAACCGCTTCACCGAGAGCGAGCCCTCCCCGCTGACCACCGGCGAAGGCGCGATCCTCACCGTGAAGGACGATGTCGAGGCCGAGCAGATCCGGGCGCTGAACGCCTGGCGCGCGGCGCGTGATCAAAAGGCGGTCGAGAGCGCCATCGCGGCCCTGCGCGCCGCCGCATCGGAGGGACGCAACATCATGGAGCCCTCGATCGCCGCCGCGAAGGCCGGCGTCACCACCGGCGAATGGGGCGAGACGCTGCGCGAGGTGTTCGGCGAATACCGCGCCCCGACCGGCGTCGGCCGCGCCGCCGCGCTCGGCCATGACGGGCTGGCCCCGGTGCGCGCCGAGGTCGAGCGCGTGTCGCGAAAGCTCGGACGGCGCCTGAAGATCCTGGTCGGCAAGCCCGGCCTCGACGGGCACTCGAACGGCGCCGAGCAGATCGCCATGCGGGCCCGCGACTGCGGCATGGAGGTCGTCTATCAGGGCATCCGCCTGACGCCGGCCGAGATCGCGGTCGCGGCGCTGGAGGAGAGCGTGCATGTCGTCGGCCTGTCGATCCTTTCGGGCAGCCACGTGCCGCTGGTGCGCGACGTGATCGGCCGGCTGCGATCCGAGGGGCTGGACGATATCCCGGTGATCGTCGGCGGCATCATCCCGGCCGAGGACGAGCAGCTATTGCGCCAGTCCGGCGTCGCGGCCGTCTACACGCCGAAGGACTATCGGATCGACCGCATCATGGCCGACATCGTCGGCATCGTGGACCGGGCGAACCAGCGAGCGGCGTGAACCGCATCGTCATGACGCGCCAGGGGCGTCGACCGTCCCTAGGACCAATCAATATTGCGTCATGGCTCGGATAAACCGGGCCATGACGAGAGAAAGGCCGAATCCCATCCTGATGTCGACCGCCCCTAAGCGGCCCGCATCGCCGTGGCGCTGTTGACCGCCTTGAACAGCGTCTTCACATCGACCGGCTTGCCGAGCACGTCGGTCAGGCCGCAATCGGCGTAGTCCTGCTTCACAGTCTCGGGCTCGTGGCCGGTGAGCGCCAGGATCGGCGTTCCGGCATTGATGCCGCCGCCGCCGCGAATGTCGCGGGCGAGCGCGATGCCGTTGCCGTCCGGCAAGGTCAGATCCAGCATGATCAGGTCGAAGCGGGCCTCGGCGGCGGTCTGCTCGGCCGTGCCGAGATCGCCGGTCTCGGTGATCTCATGGCCGGCCGATGCCAGAACCCGCACCATCAGGGTGCGGAGCTGCACATTGTCCTCGACGACGAGGATCGAGAGTTTGCGGGCCGGTTCGTTGCTCACGTCACACCACGTCCTTGACGCCCCGAGAAGCCGGGACCGAGAATTCTGAAGCCGCCCGGGCGAAAGCCGTGCGGCTGCCCGCGGCGGCTGCGAAGCGGGTGGTCGACTCACATTGGACCGGCATATGGTTAACTGATTGTAAAAGCCCTCCCCGAGCCCTCTCCGAAAGACGCCATTCATGGGCGAGATCATCGCCATCGTCCTGCCGGTCTTCGGCCTCGTCGCGATCGGCTATCTCTCGCGGCTGTTCAAATTCGTCGGCCAGCGCACCGGCGAGGGGCTTTCGGATTACGTCTTCTCGATCGCGACGCCGGCGCTGATCTTCAGGACGCTCGCCTTCGGCGATTCGCCGAGCGTGTCGCCCTGGGGCTACTGGATCGCCTATTTCGCGGGCGTCGCCATCGTCTGGGCGATCGGCCAGGTGATCGCCCGCCGCGTCTTCGGCCGGCCGCATGTCGAAGCTGTGATCCACGGCTTCACGGCAGGCCAGGGCAACACCGTGATGCTCGGCATTCCGCTCGTCCTCGCGCGCTGGGGCGAGGCCGGCGCGACGCCGCTCTTCCTGCTCATCGCGATCCACCTGCCGGTCATGCTGTTCGCCGCGACCGTGCTGATCGAGACCGACGGCAAATGGCCGACGCCGAAGCGCATGCTGCAGCTCTGCGGCTCGCTCGCCCGCAATCCGATCCTGCTCGGCATCGTGGCGGGGGCGCTCGGACGCGTCTTCGGCATCGAGTTCGGCGGCGTGCCGCGCGTGGTGCTCGACCAGATCGGCGGCACGGCCGCGCCCTGCGCGCTGCTGGCGCTCGGCATGGCGCTGAAGAACTACGGGCTGACCATCGATCCGAAGCCCGCCCTGCTCATCTCCTTCCTGAAGCTGATGGTGCATCCTGCGCTCGTCTGGGTGCTGGCCGTGCACGTCCTGCACCTGCCGCCGGTCTATGCCGGCGTCGCGGTGCTGTTCGCGGCCGCGCCCTCGGGGATCAACACCTATCTGCTGGCGGTGCGCTACGACACAGCCACCGGCACGATCGCCAACGCGGTCGCGCTATCCACCTTCCTCGGCGCCGTCACGACGATGTTCTGGCTGACCGTGATCGACGCCACGATCCCGCGGTCATAAGATCACGCTGCATTTTGATCGTTCCGATCAAAATGCAGGACAGTGATCGTCTCCAAGAATCAGGACGTCAGTCGACCGGCTCCAGCCCGGCCATCGCCCGCGCCTCGGCGGGCGTCACGCCGCGCCGCCTCAGCGCCCGCAGCGGCTC
>JBDHTH010000375.1:0-3890 GCA_039808545.1 Phreatobacteraceae bacterium
GGCGTCCGCGAAGGCATGATCGAAGACATACTCGCCCTGCGAATGCGTCTTCAGATAGGCCGGCACCACCGCGACGATCGCATCGCCGTCCTCGACCACCACGTGGCGCGGATACCAGCCGCTGCGGCGGCCGACCGAGCCCGAGCGCTCGAGCGCCTCGAGGAAGGCATGGCGCAGGAACGGATTGTCCGGATCGATGGCGACCTCGCCGGCCGGTGCGCCGTCTTCGGCGTCGCCCGCCTGAGGCGCGGGGAGGGAAGCTTCCGCCGCGCCCGCGCCGAGCGCGCAGGCATCCCAGACCTCGGGCGCGATCGCGGCGATCTCCTCGACGATCCGGATCCGCAACTGTCCCGACACGTGCCTTCCGCCATTCACGACCTGAGCCCGGAATATGGCGTCGGCGGCGCGAAACGCCAAGGCGACATCCGGGATCGGGCCGTCTTTCGAACGCGCCGGTCGAAAGACAGGACCGCGATCAATTCCAAGAAGCTAGGCGCGAAAATCCTCGAAGGTGATCTGGTCGGAATGCGCCTCGCCGATGGCTCTGTCGGCTGCATTGCGGATCGTCCAGGAGATCACCGGGCGTCTCAGGACACTGCGGAACAGGACGGTGGCGGCATTCGGCAAATCCGCGACCTTCCAGCTTATGAAATGCGGATCGGTTTCCGGGAAATGCGTCAGCGCTGGCAGCGCGCGCCGCATCTCGGGGCCGATGCGCGCCCGCCAATGGTCGTTCTCGTAGTTCGATTCCGCGACGATGCCGCGCACGAGATCCGGGCGATTGGCCTTCAGCCAGGCGATCGGCGCCGGGTCGAAGGACATCAGAGCCAGCGGCCCGGCATAGTCCGAAACCAGCGCGGCAGCGCGCGCCACGAGCCGCATGTCGCCGTCGAACAGCGATTTGACCTCGACGACGAGCGGTACGGCCCCCGCGACTTGCGCCAGCAATTCGGCGAGCGTCGCCGGCTTGTCGTCGGTCGCGCGGAAGGCGAGGGCCTTGATCTCCTCAGCCGTCCTGGCGCGCACCGGGCCGGTGCCGACCGTCAGCCGGTCGAGCACGTCGTCGTGAAAGACGATCGCCTCGCCATCGGCCGTGAGCTGGATGTCGCATTCGATCGCGTAATTGCCGGCGATCGCCGCCGCGAAGGCGCGCGGCATGTTCTCGACGACGCCAGGCTCCAGCCGGTGCAGGCCGCGATGGGCGATCGGCCTGGCCGTGACGAAGTACGACTCCGTCATCACGCGATCTCGAACAGGCCTTCGACCTCGACCGCGACATTCATCGGCAGCACCGCCACGCCGACCGTGCTGCGCGCGTGCCGCCCCGCTTCGCCGAACACCTCGACCATCAGGTCGGAAGCCCCGTTCATGATCTTCGGCGTCTCGGCGAAGTCCGGCGTCGCGTTGATGAAGCCGCCGAGCCGCACCACGCGCGCGACGCGGTCCAGCGAGCCGAGCGCGGCCTTCACCTGCGCGAGCACGTTGATGGCCGCGACGCGCGCCGCCTCGCGCCCTTCCGCCTCGCTCACGCCGCCGCCGAGCTTGCCGGTGATCATCGTCTTGTCGGGGCGCATCGAGACCTGGCCCGAGACGACGAGCTGCGTGCCCGTGATGACGAAGGGGACGTAGTTGGCGACCGGCGCGACCGGCGTCGGCAGTTCGATGCCCAGTTCCTTCAGCTTCGCTTCGATTCCAGGCATCGTCCGGTCCCTCTTAAAAAGTAAGTAAGTGCTTACTGAACTAGCCGAGCCCTGCCGCCGCGACAATACGAACCGGGCGCGACGCGACCCGCCATGACGCAATTTCGCCGCGCTTGCGGTCGAGACATGCGCCATGATCACACGCAGCCTCCTCGTCCTCGCCTTTCTCGCCCCGCTCGGCGGCACCGCCCTTGCGCAGGCGCCGCGCGCGCCCGAGCCGGTGCCCTCGACGGTCAAGAAGCTCGTCCCGCATCGCGCCGTCTACGAGATGAGCCTGCTCAGGGCCGGCCGCAGCAATTTCGACACGGTGCGCGGCCGCCTCGTCTTCGATCTCTCCGGCGGGCCCTGCATCGGCTGGACGCTCGATTTCAAGCAGGCGCTGGAGCTGAAGGCCGGCGACAACGGCGTGACCTTCGTGGTGCAGACCGCGACCTTCGAGAGCCCGGACGGCCGCGAGATGCGGGTCGTCTCGCGCCAGAGCGGGCTGAAGCCGAGCGCCGAGGCGGTCGACCTCGTGGCGCGGCGCGAGCCCGATCAGGTCCGCATCGCGATGAAGAAGCCGGAGGAGAAGGAGATCACCGCGCCGCCCGAGACCTTCTTCCCGATGCAGCATATGGCGGCGGTGATCGCGGCGGCCGAGGACGGAAAGACGATCTACGAGCGCAAGCTGTTCGACGGCGGCGACACCGGCGAACGCATTTACGACACGACGACGATCATCGGCAGGCAGATCGAGCCGGGCAAGCCGTTCCTGGAGGCGCCGGCGATGAAGGACGGGCTGGAGAAGCTGCGCCGCTGGCCCGTGCGGATGAGCTATTTCTCCGATCTGAAGCCCGGCGAGGGGACGCCGAACTACACGGTCGGCGCCGAGCTGCTGGAGAACGGCATCACCACCGCGATGACGATCGACTACAACGATTTCGTCATCAAGGCGGAGCTGACCGAGCTGACGCTGCGCCAGCCCGAGAGCTGCCCGTAAGCTGTCTGGATTAGGCGTCCTTCTTCCGCGAGCGGCCGTCGTCGCCGAAGGCGAGGCCCCGCAGCAGGGCGCCGTCGCCGAACTTGCCGCGGATCCGGTCCATGGCCCGCTCCGCCTTGGCGCGGCGCTCGCCCTCGACGTCGACGAGATCCTGCGGGTCGGCCGTCGCGGCATCGCTGAGATCGTGCACGCCGACGCCGATCAGGCGAAAGCGCGTGCCGGTCGCCTCGCGCCTCAGGAGCGGCAGGGCGGTGTCGTGGATGCGCCGGGCAAGCTGCGTCGGGCTTTCCAGGCCCCGCGAGCGCGTGCGGATCTGGAAATCGGCGGTCTTCAGCTTCAGCGTCACGGTTCGTCCGGCGATGCCGGCGCGCTTCAACCGCGCCGAGACGCGCTCGGCGAGCCGCCACAGCGTCACTTCCAGCCGGCGCGGATCGGCGATGTCCTCGTCGAAGGTCGTTTCGGCCGAGACGCTCTTGGCCTCGCCCGCCGGATCGACCCGACGCTCGTCGATGCCCCGGCATAGCTTGTAAAGCCGCAGCCCGTGCGCGCCGTAGCGCCGCGCGAGCGTCGCCTGGTCGAGCGCGCGCAGGTCCCCGACCGTCCGGATGCGGTCCTCGGCGAGCCGCTGCTGCAGCGCCCGCCCGACGCCCCAGATGATCGACACCGGCTTCGGCGCCAGGAAGTCGAGCGCATCGGCGCGGCCGACGACGCTGTAGCCGTTCGGCTTGTCGAGATCGGAGGCGATCTTGGCGAGAAACTTATTTGGTGCGAGCCCGATCGACACCGTGATGCCGAGCGTCTGCGTCACGCGCTTGGCGAAGCCGGCCAGCGAGCGCGCCGGGCTCATCCCGTGCAGCGCCTCGGTGCCGGAAAGGTCGAGGAACGCCTCGTCGATCGACAGCGGCTCCACGAGCGGCGTCAGGTCGAGCATCATCCGCCGCACCGCGCGGCCAACCGCCACGTATTTCGCCATGTTCGGCTTGATGACGACCGCGTCCGGACAGAGCTTCAGCGCCTTGAACATCGGCATGGCGGAGCGCACGCCGTAGATCCGCGCCACGTAGCAGGCGGTTGAGACGACGCCGCGCTTGGCGCCGCCGACGATCACCGGCTTGTCGGCGAGGCTCGGATCGTCGCGCTTCTCGATCGCGGCATAGAAGGCGTCGCAGTCGATATGCGCGATGCCGAGCGTCTCCAGCTCCGGATGGCTG
>JBDHTH010000376.1:0-3887 GCA_039808545.1 Phreatobacteraceae bacterium
GTCGAGGCCGCTTATGAGGACGGGCTCTCCTGGGCCGTGAAGGAGGCAGAGCTTCCCGAGAATACGGACCCGAACGACCCGAAGATCGACGATCCCGAGCAGCGGGCGCGGATGGTGAAGGCGTTCGAGCGCGGGCTGTCCAATCCGGTGGGCTATGTGCTGCCGATCCAGCGCCAGCAGGCGCGGGCCTGGCGCAGCGAGAAATGGAAGCTCCGGCGCGGCCGCATCTTCGCGGCGCCGGGCGATGCCTCGCTCGGTTATCGCCTGCCGCTCTCGGCGCTGCCGCATGTGCCGAAATCCGAATACCCGTACCTCCACCCGCGCGACACGACGGAGCCGCGCGGGTCCCTGCCGGATTTCCGCGCGGGCCGCGTCGAGCGCGTCGAGGCGCCGTTGGTCGACATGCAGGCGATCATGCAGCAGGAGGTGTCGCCGGAAGGCGGGCCGGTGCGCACGGCGCTGACCGTGGAGGCGCGCGGCGACCATATCGCGGTGTTCATCCCGCCGGTCGAGACGCTGGAGGACTATCTGGAGCTCGTCGCCGAGGCGGAGGCGACCTCGGAGCGGCTCGGCCTGCCGGTCAGGATCGAGGGCTACGCGCCGCCGCCCGATCCGCGCCTCAACGTGCTGAAGGTGACGCCCGATCCGGGCGTGATCGAGGTCAACATCCAGCCCTCCGCGAGCTGGCGGCAATCGGTCGACATCACCGAGCAGCTTTATCAGGCGGCGCGCGAATGCGGGCTGACGGCCGACAAGTTCATGATCGACGGGCGGGCGATCGGCACCGGCGGCGGCAACCATGTGGTGATGGGCGGGCGGCAGGTGACCGATTCGCCCTTCATCCGCCGGCCCGACCTGTTGAAGAGCCTCGTGCTCTACTGGCAGCAGCATCCTTCCCTCAGCTACCTCTTCTCGGGCCTTTTCATCGGGCCGACCAGCCAGGCGCCGCGCATCGACGAGGCGCGCCATGACGGGCTCTACGAGCTCGAGATCGCGCTCGCGCAGGTGCCGGGCCCCGACGAGGGCGCCCAGCCGGCCCCCTGGGTGGTGGACCGGCTGTTCCGCAACCTCCTGGTCGATGTGACTGGGAATACGCACCGCACCGAGATCTGCATCGACAAGCTGTTCTCGCCGGACGGGCCGACGGGCCGGCTCGGCCTCGTGGAGTTCCGCGGCTTCGAGATGCCGCCTGATCCGAAGATGAGCCTGGCGCAGCAATTGCTGCTCAGGGCGCTCGTCGCCTGGTTCTGGAAGACGCCGCGGCAGGGCAATCTGGTGCGCTGGGGCACGGCGCTGCATGACCGTTTCATGCTGCCGCATTACGTCTGGGCCGATTTCCTCGACGTGCTGACGGATCTCAAGCATGCGGGCTACGATTTCGACCCGAACTGGTTCGAGGCGCAGCGCCAGTTCCGCTTTCCGGTGCACGGCGCGATCGAGGCCGGGGGCGTCGCGCTGGAAGTCGCGCATGCGCTGGAGCCCTGGCATGTGCTCGGCGAGGTCGGGGCGATCGGCGGCACGGTGCGCTACGTCGATTCCTCGACCGAAAGGCTGCAAGTGAAGGCCTCGGGCCTCGTCGCGGGCCGGCACATCATCGCCTGCAACGGGCGGCGGCTGCCGATGGCGCCGACAGGCCAGCCGGGCGAGGCCGTGGCGGGCGTGCGCTACAAGGCCTGGGCGCCGGCCAATTGCCTGCATCCGCGCCTCAAGGTCGACGCGCCGCTGACCTTCGACGTGCTCGACGGCTGGAACGGGCGTTCGCTCGGCGGCTGCGTCTATCACGTCGCCCATCCGGGCGGGCGAAACTATGATACGCTGCCGGTGAACGATTATGAGGCGGAGGCGCGCCGCAAGGCCAGGTTCCAGCCGCATGGGCATACGCCGGGGCCGGTCGCCATGCCGGACGAGGAACGAGCGGGGGAATTTCCGATGACGCTGGATCTGCGGCGGGCCGCCTTCTAGATCATGCCCGAAACAGAAGCCATGCTGCCGATGGCGATGCCCGCCACCGACCGGGCGTCGCGTTGGCTTGCCGCCTATCGGCGCCTCGCGGGCGCCGGCGACGTGCTGAAGGCCGCCGAGGCGGCGCGCGATTCCCGCTGGACCGACATGCTGCGGCTCATCGCCGAGCGCTCCGGCGGCGATCTTTCGGCGATGCAGCAGAACGTCGCGCGGCAGGCCACCGATATCGGCATGGCGTTCCGCCTGCCGGAAGAGGATGACGAGCGCACCTGGCCGCTCGGCCCGGTGCCGCTGATCATCGACTACGCCGAATGGCAGCGCCTGGAGGCGGGGCTCGTCCAGCGCGCCGAGCTGCTGGAGCGGATCGTCGCCGACATCTACGGCGCCCAGCAGCTCGCGCTCGACGGTTCGCTGCCGGCCGCCGCGATCGCCGGCAGCCCGAACTACTGGCGCCAGATGAACGGCGCCAATCCGCCGAAGCAGCCCTTCCTGCAATTCATCGCGGTCGATCTCGGGCGCGGGCCGGACGGCGAGTGGCGGGTGCTGGCCGACCATACGCGCGTGCCGGCCGGCGCCGGCTATGCGCTGGAAAACCGCATCGCCTTCTCGCGGGCCGCCGGCGCGCTGCATGCCAAGCTCAACGTGCTGCGCCTTGCGCCGTTCTTCGCGGCGTTCCGGGACGGCATCGCGGCGCAATGCGAGCGCGAGAGCCCGCGCATCGGCCTGCTGACGCCGGGCCGCTTCAACCAGAGCTATCCCGAGCAGGCCCATCTTGCCCGCTATCTCGGCTTCCTGCTGGTGGAGGGCGCCGATCTCGCGGTGCGCGACGACAAGCTCTATGTGCGCACCATCGAGGGGCTGAAGCGCATCGACGGGCTGTGGCGCCGGCTCGATACCCGCTTCCTCGACCCGCTGACCTTCGATGTCGGCTCGCGGATCGGCACGCCGGGGCTGTTCGATGCGTTCCTCGCGGGCAATCTGGCGATCGGCAACGCGCCGGGCGTCGGCGTGCTGGAATCGCCGCTGATGGCGGCGTTCATGCCGCGGCTCGCGCAGCATCTGCTCGGCGAGGATCTGAAGCTGCCGAATATCGCGACCTGGTGGTGTGGGCAGCCGTTGGAGCGCGACGAGGTGCTCGCCGCGGTCGACGAGATGGTGCTGGAAGCCGCCTTCAACGGCCGCGCGCCGGCGGGGCTCAGGGCCGGGCAGCCGGTGCTCGGCGCCGATCTCGACGCGGAGGATCGCGCCGCGCTGATGGCCGGAATACAGATGCGGCCGGAGGACTATGTCGGCCGCGAGGTGGTGCGGCTCTCCACCATGCCGAGCTTTGACGGCAAGGCGCTGGTTCCGCGCCCGTTCACGGTGCGCGCCTTCCTCGCCCGCAACCGCGCCGGCCAGTGGCAGGTGATGCCCGGCGGCTTCGCGCGCATCGCCAATGACGGCGACGTGCGCGCCACCGTGATGGGCGAGGGCGCCTTCACGGCCGATGTCTGCGTGCTGGCAGAGGGGCCGGTCGCGCCGGTCTCGCTGCTCGTCGATCCGTCGGGCCGCGCGGTGCGGCGGCTGTCCGGCGTGCTGCCGTCGCGGGCCGCCGACGCGATGTTCTGGCTCGGCCGCTACATCGAGCGCGGCGAGATGACGGCGCGCGTCATCCGCGCGGCGCTCGGCGGCTCGATCGCGGGCGACGGCGGCAGCCGGGGCGAGGAGGCGCTCGGGCGCCTGTCGGCGCTGCTCGTCAGCTGGGGGGCGGCCTGGCACGCGGCGGCGGGCGGCGACGCCTCGATCATCCGCATCTGCGAGGCGGCGCTCGACAGCGGCGAGGAGGCGGCCAGCGTCAGCGCGCTGCTGGGCTCGATCCGCGGCATCGCCCAGGGCGTGCGCGAGCGCATCTCGCCCGACCTGTGGCGGCTGGTCGACAATCCGGG
>JBDHTH010000377.1:0-3886 GCA_039808545.1 Phreatobacteraceae bacterium
GTGGCTCCCCGGGCCGGATTCGAACCAGCGACCAACCGGTTAACAGCCGGTTGCTCTACCGCTGAGCTACCGGGGAATCTCGCGAGCTTGGCGACGCGCGACCCTATAGCCGCGACGATCCCGTTTGCCAACCCCTTCGTTGCGCGCGAGCATGCGATTGTCGCGTCGCTGCCTTCGAATGGCCCAATCGCCTAGCTTTCGGCCACCAATCATCACCGAAACCCTTGCGCTTGGGCCGCCTTTGCGCTAGATCGCGCGCCATTCCACACGCGGCGCTTGGGATCTGCTTCAAGATCCTTCCGGTGTCTCCGGCCCGAAAAGGGCTGGCGGATGCAAGCGCGCCGCGGCGGCCCAACCGGAGACGAATACCATGGCACTGCCCGATTTCTCTATGCGCCAGCTTCTCGAGGCCGGCGTCCATTTCGGCCACCAGTCGCATCGCTGGAACCCGAAGATGGACGGCTACATCTTCGGCACGCGCAACAACATCCACATTCTCGACCTCGCCCAGACGGTGCCGCTGCTGCACCGCGCGCTGCAGGCGGTGAGCGACGCGGTCGCGGGCGGCGGCCGCGTGCTGTTCGTCGGCACCAAGCGCCAGGCCCAGGAGCAGGTCGCGGACGCCGCCAAGCGCTGCGCCCAGTACTATGTCAATTCCCGCTGGCTCGGCGGCACGCTGACCAACTGGAAGACGATCTCGCACTCCATCCAGCAGCTCCGCAAGCTCGACGAGACGCTGTCCGGCCCCGAGGCCTCCAGCGGCTACACCAAGAAGGAGCGGCTGACGCTGTCGCGCGAGCGCGAGAAGCTCGACCGCTCGCTCGGCGGCATCCGCGACATGGGCGGCCTGCCGAACCTGATCTTCGTGATCGACACGAACAAGGAGCAGATCGCGATCAAGGAAGCGCGCCGTCTCGGCATTCCGGTCGCGGCCGTGGTCGATTCCAACTCCGATCCGGACGGCATCACCTTCCCGATTCCGGGCAATGACGACGCCGGCCGCGCCATCGCGCTCTATTGCGACCTGATCGCCAAGGCGGCCATCGACGGCATCTCGCGCGCCCAGGGCGGCGCCGGCATCGATCTCGGCGCCTCCGAGGAGCCGACCGCCGAGGACCTGCCGAGCGAGGGCTTCGAGCCGCTGTCCGGCCCGCGCGGCACCCCGGACGAGCTGACCAAGCTCACGGGCGTCTCGCCGACCATCGAGAAGAAGCTCAACGAGCAGGGCGTGTTCCACTTCTCGCAGATCGCCGCGTTCAGCCGCGACAACGTCCGCAAGATCGCGGAAGTCGTCGGCCTGAAGGGCGGCCGCGTCGAGGGCTGGGTCGCCCAGGCCAAGACCTTCTCGGAAGAGACCCAGGACGCGTAAGGCGCGCGGCCCGGCCATTTCATCGTGGCGCGGCAGCGCCACCCGCGGCCCGGTTCGTCACGCGAGCCGGGCCTTTTCGATTGAACGGAAGCGATAAGGATCCAACGATATGGCGACGATCACCGCCCAGATGGTGAAAGAGCTGCGCGAGGCGACCGGCGCAGGCATGATGGACTGCAAGACCGCGCTGAACGAGACCGGCGGCGACATCGAGGCCGCGGTCGACTGGCTGCGCAAGAAGGGCCTCTCGAAGGCCGCCAAGAAGGCCGGCCGCGTCGCGGCCGAGGGTCTCGTGGCGGTGGCGGGCGCCGGCAATGCCGGCGTCGTCGTCGAGCTCAATTCGGAGACCGATTTCGTCGCGCGCAACCCCGAGTTCCAGCAGCTTGCCACGAACATCGCCGATGTGGCGCTGAAGAGCGGCCTCGGCGGCGACGTCGCGGCGTTGTCGGCGGCTGCCTATCCGGGCGGCGGCACGGTCGCGGAGGCGGTCTCGGCGCTCGTCGCCAAGATCGGCGAGAACATGACGCTGCGCCGCTCGGCCGCGCTGAAGGTCTCGCAGGGCCTCGTCGCCTCCTATGTGCACAGTCAGGTCGTGGCCGGCGCCGGCAAGATCGGCGTGATCGTCGCGCTCGAATCGGCCGGCAAGGCCGAGGAGCTGGCGCAGATCGGCCGCCAGGTCGCGATGCATGTCGCCGCCACCAACCCGCAGGGCCTCGACGCCGCCTCGATCGATCCGGCGGTCGTCGCCCGCGAGCGCGGCGTGCTCGCCGAGAAGGCCAAGGCCAGCGGCAAGCCCGACAACGTCGTCGAGAAGATCGTCGAATCGGGCCTGAAGACCTTCTTCAAGGAGGTCACGCTTCTCGACCAGCCCTTCGTGCATGACGGCGGCAAGACCGTCGCGCAGGCCGTGAAGGAGGCCGAGGGCAAGGTCGGCGCGCCGATCAAGATCGCCGGCTTCGTCCGCATGGCGCTCGGCGAGGGCATCGAGAAGCAGGAATCGGATTTCGCGGCCGAGGTCGCGGCGGCGGTCGGCGGCAACTGAGCCGGCCCGAAATAAAAGCATTCGAGGGGCGGCATTTGCCGCCCCTTATGCTATGCAACGCGCCGCGCGGCAGGGTCGTGCTCGAGAAGCGAGGGTGAAATGGCGTTTCGGCGCATCCTGATCAAGATTTCGGGCGAGGTCCTGGGCGGTCCGCAAGGGGTCGGCATCGACCAGGCGACGCTGGAGCGCATCGCCGGCGACATCGCGGAGGCCGCCAAGGGCGTCGAGGTCGCGGTGGTGGTCGGCGGCGGCAACATCGTCCGCGGCGCCGGCTTCTCCAAGACCTACGGCCTCGACCAGCCGACCGCCGATGCGATGGGCCGTCTCGCGACCTCCATCAACGCCATCGCGCTCGCGGCGGCGATCGGCGGCAAGGGCAGGGCGGCTGTGCCGATGTCGGCCGAGCCGATGCCGACCTTCTGCCCGACCTATTATCGCCGCGACGCGCTCGATCACATGGCGGCCGGAAGGGTCGTGGTGCTGTCCGGCGGCGTCGGCACGCCGTTCTTCACCACCGACAGCGGCGCCGCGCTGCGCGCCGCCGAGCTCGGCTGCGACGCGATTTTGAAGGGCACCAATGTCGACGGCGTCTACACGGCGGACCCGAAGAAGGACCCGTCCGCGACCCGCTACGAGCGCCTGACCCATGCCGAGGCGCTCGCCAAGGACCTCAAGGTGATGGATTCGGCGGCCTTTGCGCTTGCCCGCGACAATGCTCTGCCGATAATCGTCTTTTCCATTCTGGAGCCCGGCGCGATCGCGTCGGTGCTCGCCGGAACCGGCCGCGCGACGATCGTCGCGCGCTGATCGTCTCGGGCCGGCGCTGTTCTCCGCGCCGGCGCTTTCTGCGCGTAGAGGACTAGACACATGGCACAGCCTGCCCCTTTCGATCTCGCCGAGCTGAAGCGCCGCATGCAGGGCGCCATCGCTTCCTACAAGCACGAGCTCGGCTCGCTGCGCACCGGCCGCGCATCCGCCACGCTCCTCGATCCGATCGAGGTCGAGGCCTACGGCGCCCGCATGCCGCTCAACCAGCTCGCGACCGTATCGGTGCCGGAAGCGCGCCTGCTCAGCGTGCAGGTCTGGGACCGCTCGATGGTCGGCGCCGTCGAGAAGGCGATCCGCGATAGCGATCTTGGCCTCAACCCCGCCACGGAAGGCCAGACGCTGCGCATCCGCATCCCGGAGCTGAACGAGCAGCGCCGCAAGGAGATGGTCAAGGTCGCGCATAAATACGCGGAAGCCGCGCGCGTCGCGATCCGCCATGTGCGCCGCGACGGCATGGACCATCTCAAGAAGCTCGAGAAGGACTCGCATATGGCCGAGGACGACGCGGCGCGTCATTCCGACCAGGTGCAGAAAGAAACCGACGCCGCCATCGCCGAGGTCGACGCGCTGCTGTCGACCAAGGAAAAGGAGATCATGTCGGTCTGACGGTCGCGGCGGGGAAGGGCATGATGCTCTTTCCCCGATGC
>JBDHTH010000378.1:0-3880 GCA_039808545.1 Phreatobacteraceae bacterium
GCGGCCGGCGATATCGGCACGACGATCTTCCACCCCGTGGGCACCGCCCGCATGGGCCGGCGCGAGGACCCGAACGCAGTGGTGGACGAGCGGCTGAAGGTGATCGGAATCGAGGGCCTCAGGATCGCCGACGCCTCGATCATGCCGACCATCACCTCCGGCAACACCAACTCGCCGACGCTGATGATCGGCGAGAAGGCCGCGGCGATGATCTTGGAGGATGCGCGAAGGTGAAGCCGACCGGCCTCGGCCGAATTCGTCTGCGTCATGGCCCGGTTTATCCGGGCCATCCACGACTTCAGAGCGTTAGCCGGGCCACTGTCGTCTGATATCTTGCGTCGCAAGACGTGGATGGCCCGGATAAACCGGGCCATGACGCCCAAAGGAGTGACGCGTCGAGATCGTTACCTACCCCCCGATCTTCGAGAAATCCGCGATGGTGCGCGTCACCTTGCGGAGCTGGGCGAGGAGGCGGAGGCGGTTAGCGCGGATGGCCGGGTCCTCGGCGTTGACGCGCACCGCCTCGAAGAAGGCGTCGACCGAGGGGCGCAGCGCGGCCAGCACCTTCATGGCGCCGTCGTAGTCCTCCTTGCCCACCGCGACCTCGGCCTCGCTCTCGGCGCCCGTGACGGCGGTGAAGAGCGCCTGCTCCTCGGGCTCCTTCAGCAGATGCAGGTCGGCCGGCTGGTCGAAGGCCCCGGCGCCGTCCTTCTTCTCCTCGTCGCGCAGGATGTTGGAGGCGCGCTTGACGCCCGCCAGGAGCTGCTTGCCATCCTCGGTATCGAGGAAGCGCGCCAGCGCCTCCGCGCGGCGCACGACGAGAAGGAGATTGCAGCTCTCCGGGCCGATGACTGCGTCGATAATGTCATGCCGTATCCCGGAATCGCGCAGATGGATCTTGAGGCGATCTTGAAGAAAGCTACGCAAATCGTCGCTGATCGATGGGTCGTGATTCTCGATCAATGGCAGCCACGAGGGTGCTACGGACTTTGCGTCAGCCACTAAGGCGCGCGCCGATTTCCCGAAGACACCGCCCGTCGCAATCGCCGCCAAGATCCTATCGAGCGCCTCGGGTGCGGACGGAGACGTTCCGATCTGATGGCGCAGCACCTGGGCGTCATTGATAGGATCCACTGAAAAGTTCAGGCCATTCTCCAAAATGATCCTGATCACCCCCAGCGCCGCACGCCTTAGCGCAAACGGGTCTTTGCTGCCTGTCGGCTTCTCGTCGATCGCCCAGAACCCGGTCAGCGTATCCAGCTTGTCGGCGAGCGCCACCGCAATCGCCACCTTGTCGGTCGGCACGCGGTCGGTGGGGCCCTGCGGCTTGTAATGGTCCTCGATGGCGATCGCGACACTCTCAGGCTCGCCTTGCAGCGCGGCATATTTCCGGCCCATCAAGCCTTGCGTCTCGGGAAACTCGCCGACCACCTCGGTCATCAGGTCGGCCTTGGCGAGGGCGGCGGCGCGCTCGGCGAGGTCGGGATCGGCGCCGACCAGCGGCGCGATGTGGCGGGCCAGCGCCTTGATGCGGTCGACGCGCTCGCCTTGCGTGCCGAGCTTCTCGTGGAAGACGACGTTCAGGGCACGCAGCTTCGCCATGCGCTGGTCGAGCGGCTTGCCCTGATCCTCGTAGCCCGGCAGCGGCTTCCTGTCGGTCTCGAAGAAATGCCGCGCATCGGAGAGGCGGGCGCGCACCACGCGCTCGTTGCCGGCGACGATCGCCTGGCCGCCGTCCTTCGCCTCGATATTGGCGACGAGCAGGAATTTTGGCGCCAGGCTCCCCGTCGCGGGGTCGCGCAGCACGAAGCATTTCTGGTTGGCGCGGATGGTGGCGCGGATCACCTCGCCGGGCAGCTCCAAAAAGGCCGGGTCGAACGCGCCCATCAGCACGACGGGCCATTCGACGAGGCCCGCGACCTCCTCGAGCAGCCCCTCATCCTCGACGAGGTCGAGCCCGGCCGCGAAGGCGAGGTTCCGGGCATCGCTGAGGATGATCTCCCTGCGGCGGTCGGCGTCGAGCACGACCTTGGCCTTTTCGAGATTGGCCCGGTAGTCGTCGAGGCGGCGCACATGGATCGCGCCGGGCGCCATGAAGCGGTGGCCATGCGTCGTGGCGCCGGCCGCGATGCCGTCGACCGAAAAATGCACCGTCTCGGGGTCTTCGGTCTCGGGGCCGAAGGTCGCGACGATGGCGTGCAGCGGCCGCACCCATCTCAGGCTCGCGGTGGAGGTCGAGGCGGCGCCGGAACGCATCGATTTCGGCCAGGGGAAGCTCTTGACGATGCCGGGCAGGATCTCGGCCAGGAGGTCGATGGTCGGCCGGCCCTTGATCTCCGTGACGGCGACGTAGAACTCGCCCTTCTTCGGGTCCTTCTCGATCTTCGCCTGATCGAGCGAGGTCAGCCCGGCGCTCTTGAGAAATCCCTGGATGGCGCCGTCGGGAGCGCCGACGCGCGGGCCCTTCTTCTCCTCGCGCCGGTCCGGCTGGCGGGCCGGCAGGCCGTGCACGCTGAGGGCCAGGCGGCGCGGCGTCGCGAAGCCCTTGGCGCCATCATAGGTGACGCCGCCCTCGACCAGCGCGTTGGTGACGAGGCTCTTCAGGTCCTCGGCGGCCTTGCGCTGCATGCGCGCCGGGATTTCCTCGGAAAACAGTTCGATCAGCAGGTCGGGCATCGCGTCACTCCTGGCGGAGCGACTATCAGGGTGCTCCGGCTTTGTCACGGCGCGCTTTGCGCGCTCGCCAGTTGCCGGTGGATGCGCGCCACGACGAGCCCGAGCGCGAAGGTGAAGCCGATGATCCAGATCTGCAGCAGCGCCGCCACCACCGTCCGGTCGAGGCCGAGCGGCGCGAGGCCCAGGACGCCGATCGGCAGGTTGAGCAGGAAATGCAGCACGAGGCTCGCGGCGAGCGCCGGCCAGAGGCTGCGGCCGAGCGCCATGCGGGCGCTGAGGAACGCGATGAAGGCGCCGTGCAGGAACGCGACCAGGAAGCGCTCGACCGCGAAGGGGCCGAAAGCCGTGAAGGGCAGCACCGCATAGGCGGGCGCGCGCGAGAGCTGGTAGGCCAGGAAGCCGATCTCACCGATCGCGAAGCCGAGGCCGACGGCGAGCGCCATCGGCACCGCGACGGCGGGCTTCAGATGCTGCCTGACGAAGGGCAGCATCAGCACGGCCCATTTCATCGGCTCCTCGGTGAGCGGCGCGTAGAGAAGGCTGACGAGGTTGCGCGCCGTCCCCTGCCCCAGGAGGCCGACCAGAGCCGTATCGAGCGGCAGGCGCAGCGCATAGAAGGCGAGCGGCTGCAAGGGCAGCGCATAGAGCGCGGCCCACAGCAGGACGGGCCTGTAATTCGGCGGCGTGTTGGAGCCGATCAGCGCGCCATAGGCGCCGGCGACGAGGAGCGCCGTGAGGACACCGGCGATGATCGGGCCCATGGCCGCCCCGCGATTATACCAAAACGCCGTTTTGTATAATCCAGGCACGCCGGATTATACAGAACGCCACTCCTCACACCGCCCCGCCGCCCTCGGTAGCGAGCCAGGCGGCGCCGCAGGCCTTGGCGAGATCGCGGACGCGCAGGATGTAGTTCTGCCGCTCCGTCACCGAGATGACGCCGCGCGCGTCGAGCAGGTTGAAGACGTGGCTCGCCTTGATGCACTGGTCGTAGGCGGGCAGCGCCAGCTTGTGGCGCGTGTCGTTGTCGCCCGCCTTGGCGGCACCGGCGTCGAGATAGGCGCGGCAGGCCTTCTCGGCGTCGCCGAAATGGCGGAACAGCATCTCGGTATCGGCATATTCGAAATTGTGCCGCGAATATTCCTGCTCGGCCTGGAGGAAGACGTCGCCATAGGTGATCTTCTCAGGCCCCTCGCGGCCGTTG
>JBDHTH010000379.1:0-3876 GCA_039808545.1 Phreatobacteraceae bacterium
CCGCTTGTTCCAGGAACATATCGATTCCCTCATCGCCTTCGTGAAGACCAACGCCGCCTGGGCGCCGGCCGTGATGTTCGGCCTCGCCTTCGCGGAATCGCTGGCGATCCTGTCGCTGCTGGTGCCGGCCTGGGCGGCGCTGGTGGCGATCGGCGCGCTGGTCGGCTCGGGCGCCCTGCCCTACTGGCCGATCCTGATCGGCGGCGCGCTCGGCGCGGCGGCCGGCGACTGGATCTCGTACTGGCTCGGCAAGACTTACGGCCACAAGATCTTCGAGGTCTGGCCGCTGTCGAAGAGCCCGCAGCTCCTGCCGAAGGGCGAGGCGTTCTTCAACAAATGGGGCGTGGCGAGCATCTTCATCGGCCGCTTCTCGGGACCCTTGCGCGCCTCCATCCCGCTCATCGCGGGCGCCTTCGAGATGCCCTGGCTGAAGTTCCAGATCGCCAACGTGCTCTCGGCCTTCGTCTGGGCCGCCGTGCTGATCGCGTCGGGCCAGGCCGGCTTCGAGATCCTCAAGAAGATCGGGATCGGCTGACCGGCAGCAGGCCGAGGCCCTATTCGCCCTCGCCGAAACGGTCGGCCAGCAGCGCCGCCAGGGCGTCGACGACCTCGCGGGCCTGCGGGCCCGTGGCGCGGACCTGGACGGTGGTGCCGATCGCGGCCGCCAGCATCATCAGCCCCATGATCGAGAGGCCGTTGACGCTCTCGCCGGCCCGCGACACGGTCACGTCCGCCTCGTAACGCTCCACCGTCTGCACGAATTTCGCGGAGGCGCGCGCATGCAGGCCGCGCTTGTTGATCACCGGCAGCTCGCGCTCGACCGCCACGGCGCGGCGCACCAGATCGTCCTCGCCGTTCGGTGCGTGCGGCTCGCTCATTGCCCCGCCAGGATCTTGCTCGCGATGTTGATGTATTTGCGGCCGGCGTCCTGGGCTTGCGTGACGGCCGTGACCAGATCGGCCTCGCCGCGCACGCTGGCGAGCTTGACCAGCATCGGCAGGTTGATGCCCGCCACCACCTCGACCTTGGGCGTATTCATCACCGAGATCGCGAGATTCGAGGGCGTGCCGCCGAACATGTCGGTCAGCAGGACGACGCCGTCGCCGGAATCCACCGCCTCGACGGCCGCGACGATGTCGCGGCGGCGCTGCTCCATGTCGTCGTCGGGACCGATCGTGACGGTCTCGATCTGACGCTGCGCACCCACGACGTGCTCCAGGGCCGCTCGGAACTCGAGGGCGAGCTTGCCGTGGGTTACCAATACGAGTCCGATCATTCGGTGTTCCGATGAGGCCTTCGCGCCTTGCGGGCGGTCGGGTCCGGGGCGCGCATCATTGTTGAACTCGCTGCGCCGCACAAGAGGCGCGAAAGGCGCATGTGTTTACACTTTCTGCTTAGGGATGCGCAACGCGCCGAGGAAGGTCGGCGCGCCGGGCCCGCCCCTGAAGGCGGCGACCGGCACCGCCACGCCCAGGATCGTCTCGGTCGGCAGCGGGTCGGGCGGCAGGCGCTCGGGCGCCGTGTCGACGAGATCGACGATGAGGTCGACGCGCGCCAGCGCCTCGTGCGGCACGCGCAGGATGCCTACGCCGCGCAGCTCGATGAGGCCGGCCAGGATCGCGGGCGGAGAGGCCAACAGCCGCCCATGGGCCGCCGCGAGATGCACCCGGTCGTCCGCGACGAGCCGCGCGAAGGGCCCGCCGGCCTCCGCCGCCGCGATCAGGCGATAGGCGAGCTCCGACTTGCCGCTGCCCGGCGCGCCCCGGATCAGCACGGCGGTCGCGCCGATCAGCACCGCCGTCGCATGGATGGTCGGAGCGAAGGCCGGCATGGCGGCCGTCAGCCCTCGATCGCCGCGCCGAGGCTGGTCATGACGGGGCGGAACTCCGGGAAGGAGGTGGCGATCATCGCGCCGTCATCGACCGTGACGGGCGCCTCGGCGGCGAGGCCCATGACGAGGAACGCCATCGCGATGCGGTGGTCGAGATGCGTCGCGACCGTGCCGCCGCCCGCGACCCGGTCGCCCGTGACGATCAGGTCGTCGCCCTCGATGCGGTGCGCGACGCCGTTCGCCGCGAGGCCCGCCGCCACCGCCGCGAGGCGGTCCGATTCCTTGACGCGCAGCTCCGAGAGGCCGCGCATCCGCGTCTCGCCGGCCGCGAAGGCGGCCGCCACGGCCAGCACCGGGTATTCGTCGATCATCGCGGGGGCGCGCTCGGCCGGCACGTCGACGCCCCTCAGCGCCGAATGCGTCATGGTGAGGTCGGCGACCGTCTCGCCGCCGGCCTGGCGTTCGTTCGCGACCGCGATCGCGGCGCCCATCTCGCGCAGCGTGGTGATCAGGCCGATGCGCAGCGGGTTCATCATGACGCCCGTCACGGTGACCTCGGAGCCCGGCACGATGAGGCCCGCGACCATCGCGAAGGCGGCCGAGGAGGGGTCGCCCGGCACCGCGACATGCGCGGCCTTCAGCTCCGGCTGGCCTTTGAGTACGATGCGCCGGCCATGCGCGCCATGCGGCTCGACCGTCACCTCGGCGCCGAAATGACGCAGCATGCGCTCGGTATGGTCGCGCGTCGCCTCGCGCTCGATCACGGTCGTCTCGCCCGGCGCCGCGAGACCGGCGAACAGGACCGCGGATTTGACCTGCGCGGACGGCACGGGCGTCTCGTAGGTGACCGGAACCGGATGGCGGGCGCCCTCGAGCGTCATCGGCAGCCGCCCGCCCTCGGCCTCGGCGACGACGCGCGCGCCGACCAGCATGGCCGGCTCGAGCACCCGCCGCATCGGCCGGCGGCGCAGCGAGGCGTCGCCGTCGAAGGTCGCGGTGATCGGATGGCCCGCGACGACGCCCATCATCAGCCGCGATCCGGTGCCGGCATTGCCGAAATCGAGCGGCGCCTCGGGCGAGACGAGGCCGCCGACGCCGACGCCGTCGACCACCCAGCGGCCCGGCCCGGTGCGCTCCACGCGGGCGCCGAGCGCCGCGACCGCCTTGGCGGTGTTGAGCACGTCCTCGCCTTCCAGCAGCCCCTCGATCGTCGTGCGGCCGACCGACAGCAGGCCGAAGATCAGCGCGCGATGCGAGATCGACTTGTCGCCCGGCACCGAGAAGCGGCCCTTGAGCGGCCCGGCGCGGCGCGCCGTGAGGGGCTGGGGGCTGGCGGAATGCGACATGGCGGCCTCTGCGGACTCTTTCGTTGCGGCGGGCCGCTCTAGCACGAAGGCCGATGGTCCGCCATGCGCGCCCGCCCTTGCCCGGCGGCGGGCAACGATGATAGGTGCGAGCCCTACCTACGAGACGCGGGGCGGACCGAGCATGGAACTTGTCATCCAGGTGCTGCAGATCATTTGGATCGACATCCTGCTGTCTGGCGACAATGCGGTGGTGATCGCGCTGGCCTGCCGCTCGCTGCCGGACAACCAGCGCAAATGGGGCATCATCCTCGGCGCCGGTGCGGCGGTGCTGCTGCGCGTGGTCTTCGCGGTGATCATCGCGCAGCTCCTCGGCATCCCCTACCTGCGCGCGATCGGCGGCGTCCTGTTGTTCTGGATCGCTATCAAGATGATCGTCGGCGAGGACGAAGAGGATCCCGAAAGCCGCATCAAGTCGAGCGACAAGCTGTGGGGCGCCGTGATGACGATCGTCGTCGCGGACGCGGTCATGAGCCTCGACAACGTCATCGCGATCGCGGCCGTCTCGAAGGGCCATGTCGGCCTCCTGATCTTCGGCCTGGCGCTGTCGATCCCGCTGATCATCGCGGGCAGCCAGCTCATCCTGAAGCTGATGGACAATTTTCCGATCTTCGTCTGGGCGGGCGCGGCGCTGCTCGGCTGGATCGCGGCCGAGCTGATCCTCGCCGATCACGGCATGCC
>JBDHTH010000380.1:0-3870 GCA_039808545.1 Phreatobacteraceae bacterium
CCGGCGGCGGCGTTAACGGTCCCGAAACATCGATTGGCGCGTGAACGCAATTCGCGGTAAAAGCGTCAGCTGAGAGGATCGGCCGCGCGGGCGGCGGCGCGGTCGGTGTCGAGCGTGCTGATCGGAAGAACAGACCTTGTCCGAGCCCTTTTTTGATCGCTGGCGCCGCCAGGCCGCGGATTTCTTCCTGGCGCTCGATGCCCGGTTCGATTCCGGCATCTACAATCTCGGCGTGCGCGTCGAGGATGGCTGGGAGCGCTTCTCGGTCTTCATGGACCGCTTCCAGGTCTCGGGCTTCCGCCGCATCGCGGCGGAACTCGCCTCCGAGAGCTTCTCGCTCGGCGCGCTCGGCATGGTCGCGATGCTCTCGCTCGCGGTGCCGGCCTTCCGCGAGACCAGCGACGACTGGCTGAAGAAATCCGAGCTCGCCGTCACCTTCCTCGACCGCTACGGCAACGAGATCGGCCGGCGCGGCATCCGCCACAACAATTCGGTGCCGCTCGAGGAGTTCCCCGACCATCTCGTGAAGGCGGTGCTCGCCACCGAGGACCGGCGCTTCTACGAGCATTTCGGCATCGACATCCTCGGCACCTTGCGTGCCGTCGTCGCCAATGCGCGGGCCGAGGGCGTCGTGCAGGGCGGCTCCTCGCTCACCCAGCAGCTTGCCAAGAACCTGTTCCTGTCGAACGAGCGCACCATCGAGCGCAAGATCAAGGAGGCCTTCCTCGCCCTCTGGCTGGAGGCGAACCTCTCCAAGAAGGAGATCCTGCGTCTTTACCTCGACCGCGCCTATATGGGCGGCGGCACCTTCGGCGCGGCGGCGGCGGCGCAGTTCTATTTCGGCAAGTCGGTGCGCGACGTGACGCTCGCCGAGGCCGCGATGCTGGCGGGCCTGTTCAAGGCGCCGAGCAAGTTCGCGCCGCACGCCAACCTGCCGGCGGCGCGCCAGCGGGCCAACACGGTGCTCGACAACCTCGTCGAGGCCGGCTTCATGACCGAGGGCCAGGTGTTCGGCGCCCGCAAGAACCCGGCGACGCCGGTCGACCGCAAGGACGCGGACGCGCCGCAATACTATCTCGACTGGGCGTTCGACGAGGTCCGCAAATGGGCCGACACGCTGCCGGCCAGCGTCAACGAGCGCGTCTTCGTGGTCAAGACCGGGCTCGACCGCGACATCCAGCGCGAGGCCGAGAAGGCGATCGAGGACAATCTCAAGCAGTTCGGCCGCGACTACAATGCGCGCCAGGGCGCGATGGTGATCATGGACCCGTCGGGCCTCGTGCGCGCCATGGTCGGCGGGCGCGACTACGGCTCGAGCCAGTTCAACCGCGCCACAGACGCGACGCGCCAGCCCGGCTCCTCCTTCAAGCCCTTCGTCTACGCGACCGCCTTCATGAACGGCTTCACGCCGCGCACCGCGATCCGCGACGAGCCGATCTGCCTCGGCAACTGGTGCCCGCAGAATTACGGGCGCAACTTCTCGGGCCAGATCAACCTGTCGGTGGCGCTGATCAAGTCGATCAACACCGTGCCAGTGCGCCTCTCGGTGCTCCTCGGCAAGAACGACGCGAAGGCGGGGCGGGCCAAGATCGTGCAGCTCGCGCGCGAGCTCGGCCTTTCCACGCCCCTGCCCGATTCCTCCTCGCTGCCGATCGGCTCGGCCGAGGTGACGGTGCTCGACATGACGACCGCCTACGCGGCCTTCGCCAATGGCGGACGGCGGGTGAAATCGCACGCCATCATCGAGGTGCGCACGCCGTCGGGCGAGATCCTCTACAATTTCGATCGCGACGTGAAGCCCGGGCCGCAGGTGGTCACGCCGCGCGCCATCGCGGACCTCAACGTAACGCTGACCAAGGTCGTCGAGGAAGGCACCGGCAAGCGCGCCATCATCGAGGGCATCAAGGTGGCGGGCAAGACCGGCACCACCAACGGCTATCGCGACGGCTGGTTCGTCGGCTTCACCGGCAACTATGTCGCGGCGGTCTGGTTCGGCAACGACGACTACCAGCCGACCCGCAAGATGACCGGCGGCTCGCTACCCGCGATGGCGTTCCGGCAGGCGATGGCCTTCGCGCATCAGGGGATCGAGCTGAAGCCGATACCGGGCGTGGCGCCGGACGCGACCACGACGCCGGTCGCCGCCAACCGCACGCCCGACACGCCGGCGCCGCAGCGCCCCGCCACCCTGTCGCGGCGCTCGCACGACGTGCTGATCACCATCGAGCGGCTGTTGCGCGAAGCCGATCCGCAGGCCAATCTCTTGGCCCCGCGGGCCCCGGTCCGCAATGCCGGGCTGGTGCTCTCGCCGGCCGAATAGGCTGGTGACGAGTCTAGAGGCTGTTAGTGACTATGGATAGGATCTGGATGAGGTCAAAAAGGCTGGAATGCAAGGAGCCTTGCGCAGCCGATACGTCCGTATCGGCAAGCGAGGCGACGCGGCAAGCCGGCCTTTTTCACCTCACCCCGCAGGGGCGTGGCGCTTTTGGCCGATTGGTGCGTTGCCCCTCGTTGCAAGGCGGACGCCTTGCTGCCTCCGGGCGCCTGCCACTCGGCCAAAATCGCCACGTCCAGACCCTATCCATAGTCACTAACAGCCTCTAGATGACCGATCGTCCCATCGCGTCCTTCGATTTCGACGAGGCGGCGCCGGCGCGCTGGATGCCGACGCGGCTCGGCGGCGTGATCGCGGTGCTGCTGATCGGCGCGACGCTCGGCCTTGGGCTCACGGCGCTGGCGGTGCGCAGCGTCTTCCCGTTCGGCATCGTGACGATCGGCCCATGGCGCGCCAATCCGAAGATCGGCACGCCGTCGATCGACCCCTATGCGCGCGCCGCCATCACGCGCTCGGGCGCGCTGCCGCTCGGTGCCGCCGAGGGCATCGCCTTCGTCGCCATCCATGACAGCCAGGGACGGCCGCTCGACGGGCGCTGCGACTACAGCATCGTCGGCCGCACGCCGGCGGCGCGGTTCTGGACCGTGACGCTGACCGACCCCGAGGGCCGCCTGATCGCCAATCCGCTGGAGCGCCTCGGCTTCACGAGCTACGAGATCGTGCGCTCCATCGACGGGTTCGAGCTGATCGTCTCGCCGACCGCGCATGCGGGCAACTGGCTCCCCGCCCCCGGCCCCGGCGCCTTCCGCATCGTGATGCGCTTCTACGACACGCCGGTCGGCACCGGCATCTCGGCCAAGGACACGCCGATGCCGATCATCCGGGCCGTGAAATGTCCCTGAGCCGCCCCTCCCCGGCCGGCCGGATCGCGCTCATCGCGGTGGCGGGGCTGCTGCTCGGCCTCGCGGTGCATGTCGTGACGCTGCTCACCCTGCCGCGCCTCGCGACCGAGGACGTCTATGACCGCTATGCCGGCATGGCGCCGGTCAACGGCGTGGCGCTGGTGGCGGCGACCGCGCCGGGCAGCGAGCCGATCCCCAGTCTCGATCCGAATTTCGCGGTCGCGCTCTGCCGCTTCGACCTCGGCAACGGGCCGATCCGGATCACGGTGCCGGTCTCGCCGCATTATACCTCGCTGGCGCTCTACTCGCGGCGCGGCACGCCGTTCTACGCGCTGAACGACCGCGCGGCCGGCCGCCGGCTCATCGAGTTCACGCTGATGACGCAGGCCCAGCGCGCCGCGCTCGCGACGAGCGAGGACGAGACCTCGGCCGACAACCTGTTTGTCGTCGCGCCGGTCGCGACCGGTATCGCGGTGTTCCGCGCCCTCGCGGTGGAGCCGGGCGCCATGGCGACGATCCGCGCCGGCCTCGCGGAGGCCAAATGCGCCGCCCCGCCGCCGAGCGCCGTCGCGCCCGCCCCGACGCCGCCGCCGGGCGTCAGGCCGCGCAGCCTGCCGATCGAGCCGCCGCCCG
>JBDHTH010000381.1:0-3870 GCA_039808545.1 Phreatobacteraceae bacterium
ATAAGAAGGCGAATATTCGGTGACGTAGGTCTGCCGCTAGTTCGGATCGACCACCACGAGATCGACGAGGATGCCGGGGATCTTCACCTGTTTGGCCGGCAAGGTGCCGCGCTTGGCGAGGCGCTTGACCTGCACGATCACGAGCCCGCCGCAGCGCTTCGTCGCCTGCGCCTCCGAGATCATCTCGCCGTAGATCGCCTCCTGCTCCATCGTGACGTTGCCGTCCTCGTCCGCGGTGGTGCCGCGCAGCAGGCAGACATCGATCTTGAACGACTTGAAGAACAGGTATTCCTCGCCCTTGAAGTCGATCAGCTCGACGACGCCCTCGGGCGCCGATTTGCTCTGCCGGCCGCCGCCATGGCGCGGATCGACGAAGGTGTGCAGGCCCGTCTTGGTGATGAGGCCGGGCCGCCCCGCCGCGATCTCGCGCATGAGCTGGGAGAGCGCGCCCTGCGGCAGCGTATAGCCCTCGACCTTGTCGGCGATCGACAGATCCGAGATCTTCGGCGAGTTGACGAAGGTGCCGCCGATGACGCGCTTCAGCAGCCCCTCATGGGCGAAATGGCCCATGCCGAGGCTGGCGTCGTCGCCGAGGCCGACCGGATGCACGCAGGTCACCTGCCGCGGCGCGCCCTCGGCGAGGAAGCGCTTCTCGACCGCCGCCATCACGGCCTCCGGCACCGCATGGCCGCCGCCCGATCCGCCGATCACGATCGTGTCGCCGTCGCGGATATAGCTGACGGCCTCCTCGGCGCTGACCACCTTCACCCGTATTCTCCTTCGCTTAGATCGCGCTGTGTTTTGATCAGTTCGATCAAAACACAGGACAGCGATCGATTCATAAGAGTTAGAGACTGCTTTGACCCTTCAAACGAGTCCGTTTGAAGGGAGCAGGCTCTAGTTGAGCTGGCCGGCGAAATGGCAGGCCGCGAAATGGCCCGGCCGATGCTCGACGACCGGCGGGATCTCGGCCGCGCAGACCGGCTTGGCGATCGGGCAGCGCGTGCGGAACCGGCATCCGGAGGGCGGCGCGACCGAGCTCGGCGGCTCGCCGTCGAGCTTCAGGTGCCGGCGCCCGCGCTCCACCGCCGCGTCGGGGATCGGGATCGCCGAGATCAGGTAGCGCGTGTAAGGGTGCAGCGGCCGGTCGAAGATGTCGGCGGCCGGCGCCACCTCCATCACCTTGCCGAGATAGAGCACCACCACCCGGTCCGAGATGTGCCGGACGACCGCGAGGTCATGGGCGATGAACAGGTAGGTGAGCGAGAATTTCTCCTGCAGCTCCAGCATCAGGTTGATGACCTGGGCCTGGATGTTCACGTCGAGCGCCGAGATCGGCTCGTCCGCGACGATGAAGTCCGGCTTCACGGCGAGCGCTCGGGCGATCGAGATGCGCTGGCGCTGGCCGCCCGAGAACTCATGCGGGAAGCGCTCGGCGGACCGCGGATTGAGCCCGACGGTGGCGAGCAGCTCCTGCACGCGGTCGCGCGTCTCCGCCCGGCTCGACGTCAGCTTGTGGAAGTTCAGCGGCTCGCCGATGATGTCGCCGACGCTCATGCGCGGATTGAGCGAGGCGTAGGGGTCCTGGAACACCATCTGCATCCGCCGCCTGAGCGGACGGATCTCGCGCTGACTCGCCCTGGCGATGTCGGTGCCGTCGAAATCGATGACGCCGGAATCGGGCTGGTGGATGCGCACCACGAGGCGCGCCAGCGTCGACTTGCCGCAGCCCGACTCGCCGACCAGTCCGACCGTCTCGCCGCGCATCACCTTCAGATCGACGTTCGAGACCGCATGGATGTAGCGCGGCGCGTCGAAGAAGCCCTTCTTGGGAAGAGGGAAGTGCTTCACGACGTCCTTCACCTCGAGCAGCGGCTTCTCGCCCTCGGCCGCCCTCAGGCGCGGCGCCGCCGCGACGGCTTCCGCCTTGCTCGGCAGATGCGCCTTCTCGGGCAGCTTCTCGCCGGCCTGCGTCACCCAGCAGCGCGACTTGCGGCCGGGCGTGACCTCGAGCAATTGCGGATGCTCGTCGCATTTGGCGATGCGGAACGGGCAGCGCGGCGCGAAGCGGCAGCCCTTCGGCTGGTTCAGCGGATCGGGCGGCTGGCCCTCGATGGTGGTGAGCCGCCGGTCCTCGGGCCGCGCCTCGTCGATGCGCGGAACCGCGTTGATCAGCGCCCAGGAGTAAGGATGCTGCGGGTCCGAGAGGATGTCCTCGGTCGCCCCCTCCTCCACCACCTCGCCGCCATACATCACGATGGTGCGGGAGCACACGCGCGCGATGACGCCGAGATCGTGGCTGATCAGCACCACGGAGGTGCCGAAATCCTGGTTCAGCTCGCGGATCAGGTCGAGGATCTGCGCCTGGATCGTCACGTCGAGCGCCGTGGTCGGCTCGTCGGCGATCAGCAGCGAGGGCTCGTTGCTCATGCCGAGCGCCAGCATCACGCGCTGGCGCATGCCGCCCGAGAACTGGTGCGGATAGGAATCGACCGCCCGTTCCGGCGCCGTCACGCCCATCCGTCCGAGCAGCGTCACGGCGCGCGTCTTGGCGGCTTCCGGCGTGTAGTTGCCGTGCACCACCATGGTCTCGACGAGCTGCTTGGCGATCTTCAGAACCGGATTGAGCGAGGTCATCGGGTCCTGGAAGACCATCGCCATCGCGTCGCCGCGCAGCGCCCGGAGCTCCTCCGGCGTCGCCTCCAGGATGTCCTTGCCCTGGAAGCGGATCTCGCCGCCGACGATCCGCGCCGGCTCGTCGAGCAGGCGCATCAGCGACAGCGCCGTCACGCTCTTGCCGGAGCCCGACTCGCCGACGATGCCGAGCGCCTCGCCCTTGCCGACCGTGAAGGTGACGCCGTCGACGGCGCGCACCACGCCGTCATCCGTGAAGAAGCTCGTCTCGAGGTTCTTGACCTCCAGGGCCGGCGCGTCGGCATCGGTGGCGGCGCGGACCTTGCGGCTCGGCTTTGCAGGCGCGTTCATGTCGCTCACCTCTTGCGCGCCTTCGGATCGAGCCAGTCGCGCACGCCGTCGCCGAAGAAGTTGAAGCCGAGCACGATCGTCAGGATGGCGATGCCGGGGAAGGTCGCGACCCACCATTGCTGCACGAGTTCGCGCCCCTCCGCGACCATCGAGCCCCATTCAGGCGTCGGCGGCACGACGCCGAGGCCGAGGAAGGAGAGGCCCGCGAAGGTGATGATCGCGTTGCCGATATCGAGCGTGACCAGCACGATCAGCGGCCCGACCGAGTTCGGGATGATGTGTCGGATGAGGATGCGGGCCGGCGAATAGCCGACGACGGTCGCCGCCTCCACATATTCCTGGCTGCGCTGCACGATCACCAGGGAATGCGCGAGGCGCGCGAATTTCGGCCACCACACGACGAGCATCGCGATGATCGTGTTGGTCGTGCCGATGCCGAGCGCCGCCGCGATCGCCAGCGCCAGGATGATCGGCGGAAAGCACAGCACCAAGTCGGTGAGACGCATGATCGCCTCCTCGATCCAGCCGCGCGCATAGGCCGCGATGCCGCCGAGCAGCGTGCCGACCACCGCGCCGACGATCACCACCACGAAGCCGGTCGTCAGCGAGATCCGCGCCCCGTAGAGGAGCCGCGTGAAGACGTCGCGCCCGAGCACGTCGGTGCCGAGCCAATGCTGCCAGGAGGGCGGCTTCAGCCGGTTCGCGACGTCGACCAGATTGGGATCGTAGGGCGTGAGCACCGGCGCGAAGATCGCGACCAGGATCCACAGCACCACCACCGCGAGCCCGAACACCGCGAGCCCGTAGCGCCGCCGCCAGCGCTCCGCCTTGGTCGCGACCGGCTTGATGACGCGCGGCGCGCCGATCTTGCCTTCCAGCGCCGCG
>JBDHTH010000382.1:0-3868 GCA_039808545.1 Phreatobacteraceae bacterium
ACGAAATTGCCGTCCATCACCTTGGTCTGGTCGAGCGCGAAGATCGAGGAATGGGGGTCGTGGTTGAAGTCGATCGACACGTTCGGCTGATCGGTCGTGCCGAGAATGCCCTTCAGCGCGTTCGAGGCGGCGGCCGCCTTGATCGCCGCGTTGACCTCGTCCTTGCTGGTCGCCTTCTTCGCGACGAACTTGAAGTCGACGACCGAGACGTTCGGGGTCGGCACGCGGATCGAGGAGCCGTCGAGCTTGCCGTTCAGCTCCGGCAGCACCAGGCCGACGGCCTTCGCGGCGCCGGTCGAGGTCGGGATCTGCGACAGCGCTGCGGCGCGGGCGCGGTAGAGATCCTTGTGCATCGTGTCGAGCGTCGGCTGATCGCCCGTATAGGAGTGGATCGTCGTCATGAAGCCCTTCTCGATGCCGATCGCATCGTTGAGGACCTTGGCGACCGGCGCCAGGCAGTTCGTCGTGCAGGAGGCGTTCGAGACGACGACGTGATCCTTGGTCAGCTTGTCGTGGTTGACGCCGTAGACGACCGTCAGGTCGGCGCCGTCGCCCGGCGCCGAGACGAGCACGCGCTTGGCGCCCGCCGTCAGATGCATCGCGGCCTTGTCCTTCGCCGTGAAGATGCCGGTGCACTCCATCGCGACGTCGACGCCGAGCGCGCCCCAAGGCAGCTCCTTCGGGTCCTTCACGGCCGTGACCTTGATCGGCCCGCGGCCGACATCGATCGTGTCGCCCGCGACCTTCACATCGTGCGGGAAGCGGCCATGCACGCTGTCGAAGCGCAGCAGATGGGCGTTCGTCTCCACCGGGCCGAGATCGTTGATCGCCACGACCTCGATGTCCTTGCGGCCCGATTCGATGATCGCGCGCAGGACGTTGCGGCCGATGCGGCCGAACCCGTTGATGGCGACTTTCACGGTCATGGAACTTCCCCGCTTTCGTTTGTGGCGCCGGTGATCACCGCTTCACTGCGGCGAAACTACGGCGCCCGATGAATTCAACCGTTGTGGCGGCGCGTCACCGCCTCGGCCACCGCCTCGGGCGTGATGCCGAAATGCTTGTAGAGATCCTTGTAGGGCGCGCTGGCGCCGAAGGACGACATGCCGACGAACAGCCCGTCGTCGCCGATCACCGCGTCCCAGCCGAAGCGCACGCCGGCCTCGACCGCCACGCGGATCGGCGCCGTGCCGATGATCTTGGCTTTCGCGGCCTCGCCTTGGGCCAGGAACAGCTCGAGCGAGGGCACCGACACGACGCGGCTCGCAATGCCCTTCTCGGCCAGGAGCTTGGCGCCCGCCACCGCGATCTCGACCTCCGAGCCGGAGGCGAAGATCGTCGCCTGCGCCTTGCCGGCGCCGGACGTGAAGATCTCGTAGGCGCCGGCCGCGCATTTGCTCGCCGCCGGCGCGTCCTTGCGCAGCGGGCTGAGGTTCTGGCGGGTCAGCGCCAGCACGGTCGGGCCGTCGCGGCGCTCCAGCGCGAGCTGCCAGCATTCCGCCGTCTCGATGGCGTCGCATGGCCGGAAGACGCGCATGTTCGGCATCGCGCGCAGCGCCGCCAGATGCTCGACTGGCTGATGGGTCGGCCCGTCCTCGCCGAGGCCGATCGAATCATGCGTCATGACGTAGATCGGGGCGGCGCCCATCAGCGCCGCGAGGCGCATCGCCGGCCGCGCATAGTCGGTGAACACCATGAAGGTGCCGCCGGCCGGCACGAAGCCGCCATGCAGCACGATGCCGTTCATCGCCGCCGCCATGCCGTGCTCGCGGATGCCCCAATGGATGTAGCGGCCGCGATATTTCTTCGGCGCCACCGCCACCATCGGCTTGGCGCGGGTGTTGTTGGAGGGCGTCAGATCGGCCGAGCCCGACACGAATTCCGGCATCGCCGGCACGATCGCCTCGATCGCGGCCTCGGAGGCCTTGCGGGTCGCGACCGCCTGCGGATTGGCGAGCAGCGCCTTCTTGTGGGCCGCGAGCGCCCGCGCCAGCTTCGCCGGCATCCCGCCCGCCATGCGGCGCTCGAACTCGCTCTTCTTGCGCGGCGAGACGCCGTCGAGGCGCGCCTGCCATTCCTTGCGGACGGCGGCGCCGCGGCTGCCCGCCGCGCGCCAGGCCTTGAGGATGTCGGCCGGCACCTCGAACGGCGCTGCGGTCCAGCCGAGCGCCGCCTTGGTGGCGGCGGCTTCTTCGGCGCCGAGCGGCTCGCCATGCGCCTTGGAGGTGCCCGCCTTCTTGGGCGAGCCGAAGCCGATCGTGGTCTTGCAGGCGATCAGCGTCGGCTTGGTCGAGCGCTTGGCGCGCTCCAGCGCGGCCTCGATCGCGCCCGCGTCATGCCCGTCGATGCGCTCGGCGCGCCAGCCCGCCGCCTTGAAGCGCGCCACCTGGTCGACGGAATCGGAGAGCGACAGCGCCCCGTCGATCGAGATGCCGTTATCGTCCCACAAAACGATCATCCGGTTGAGCTTCAGATGGCCGGCGATCGCGATCGCCTCCTGGCTGATGCCCTCCATCAGGTCGCCGTCGGAGGCGAGCACATAGGTGTGGTGGTCGACGAGACCGGAGCCGAACTCGGCCGCCAGCATGCGCTCGGCGAGCGCCATGCCGACCGCCGTCGCGATCCCCTGGCCGAGCGGGCCGGTGGTCGTCTCGATGCCCTTGGTGATGAAGTTCTCAGGATGCCCCGGCGTGCGCGAGCCGAGCTGGCGGAAGCGCTTCAGCTCGTCGATGCCCATCCCGGCATTGCCCGTCAGATGCAGCAGCGCGTAGATCAGCATCGAGCCGTGGCCGGCCGAGAGCACGAAGCGGTCGCGGTCCGGCCAGGCCGGATCGGCGGCGTCGTATTTCATCACCTTCGTGAACAGCACCGTCGCGATGTCGGCGGCGCCGAGCGGCAGGCCCGGATGGCCCGATTTCGCGGCTTCCACGCCGTCGACGGCGAGGGCGCGCACCGCGTTGGAGAGGTCCTTGTGGCTGACGGCGCTACTCGGCTGTGACATTGCGGTCTGATCATCCCGCCGGCCTTGCGCCGGTCGTATCGCGTTGAGGGCGCCTCTTTCGAAAAGCGGCGCGGTCTGGGCATCTGGGCGAACCGCTTGGCGCAACTGCACTCGGCGCCGTCCCGGTGCCCGTCGAAGGCGGCCGGAGCAATAGCACTTCGCGCCCCCCTGTCAATGATCGCGCCCACCCTGCCCGCGAAACCGGCCTTGGATGACGCAGCGTTCCGATTGACGCTTCCGGCCGGGCGCCCGTAAGTTCATGTCGACTATGAGCCCGATTCTGAAAGGCCTTGCGGAATTGAGCGAAAACTCACCTCTCGCAGCCGCGATCCGGCGCCTGACCGCCGCCGTCGACCGTGTCGAGACCGCGATCGAAAGCCATCGCATCGCGGGGGAGGAGGCCGAGCTCATGGACCGGCAATTGCAGGCGCTGGGCGACGACCGCTCGCGCCTGGCGGTCGACCTCGACCACGCGACGGCGCGCGCCGAGCGTCTGGAAGCCGCCAACAAGGAAGTCGCTCGCCGCATCGGCGGCGCCATGGAAACCATCCGCGCCGTCCTCGCCGACCGGCAGGTCTGAGGGCCCGGCCGGCGCGAACCGCAACGCGAATGGCGCCGCGCGCCAACGAGCCAGGAAGTGGATCGCCCGTGCCGCATGTCACCGTCACCATCAACGGACGCGCCTACCGCCTCGCCTGCGACGACGGCGAGGAGCAGCGCCTGGAGGCGCTCGGCCAGGCCGTTGAGGACCGCGTCCAGCAGCTCAAGGGCAATTTCGGCGAGATCGGCGACACCCGCCTGACCGTCATGGCGGCGATCATGATCGCCGACGAGATGAGCGAATTGCAGAAGAAGATCGCGGGCCTG
>JBDHTH010000383.1:0-3863 GCA_039808545.1 Phreatobacteraceae bacterium
TCCATGTCGTCCTTCATCATCTTGCCGGCGCGGCTCGACATGTTGCCGAAGAAGAATTGCCGCATCTCGTCGCTGGCGCCCTTCAGCGCGACTGCGATCTTGCTTTTGTCGGCGTAGCGCAGCAGCGTCTGGCAGGCGCCGGCATCGAGCTTGCCGAGATCCTCGAAGGTGAACATCAGCATCTTGATGCGCTCGGCCGAGTCGCGGCTCGCATCCTCCAGCGCCGTCATGAAGCGCGCCTCGGTATGGCCGTCGAAGGCGTTGAAGATCTCGGCCATCATCTCGTGCGAATCCTGCCGCCGCGTCTGCGACAGGCTCGACATGAAGTCGCGCCTGAGCGTCTCCTCCAGCCGCTCCAGCACGGATTTCTGCACCGGCTCCATCTTGAGCATGCGGTTGATGACTTCGAGCGCGAAAGCCTCCGGCAGCACCGAGAGGATGCGCGCCGAATGCTCGGCGTTGATCTTGGAGAGCACCACCGCGACGGTCTGCGGATATTCGTTCTTCAGGTAGTTGGCGAGGAGCTGCTCCTGCACGTTGGAGAGCTTCTCCCAGATGGTGCGGCCGGCAGGTCCCCGCAACTCCTCCATGATGGCGGCGACGCGTTCCTTGGGCAGGATCTGGCGCAGCAGCCGCTCGGTGGAATCGAAATTGCCCATGACGGCGCCGGAGGCCGAGATGCGGGTGACGAAATCCATCAGCGCCCGGTCCACCACCTTCGGGTCGATCGGCCCGAGGCTCGCCATCGCCTGCGACAATTCCTGGATCTCGTCGTCCGACATCAGCGCCCAGAGCTTGGCGCCGTGCTGCTCGCCGAGCGTCAGCAGCACGATGGCGGCCCGCTCGATCCCCGTATAGACGCGCGGCTGCGCCGGCGCCGGCGGCGGGAACTCGCGGCGCGCATCGCGGCCTGGCACGGGCACCGGCATGCTCATCGTGCCGGCTCCGCCATCCAGCTCCTGAGGATCGAGAGCGATTCATTGGGGTTGCGATCGACCAGATCGCCGATCTTCTGCAGCGACTGGTTCTGCACCTGGCCCTGCGCGTTGGCCTGGTCGATCAGGCGCAGATTGGTGCCGTCCGCCGTCACCGGGCCGCCATTGGCCGCGGCGACGGGCCCGGAGGCGCCGGGCAGCGCCGCGACGGGACCGGCGATCTGGCCTGCGACCTGCGCCGGCTCGGCGGTGGCGCCCGCGGACGCCGTCATGCCGGAACCGGCCGCGATCGCCGCGATGGCGCCCTTCAGCCCGTCCGGCGCCTTGTCGTCAAGCACCCGGCGGATCAGCGGGCGGACGCCGAGCAGCAGCACCAGGATGCCGAGGACGAACAGCACGCCGAGCTCGGCGGCGCGGAACATGTCCTCCTTCGTCAGGCCGAGCAGCGAGAAGCCGCCTTCCTCGACGATCCGGCCCGGCGCCGCCGTCTCGGCGAAGCGCAGATTGACGATCTCGACCTTGTCGCCGCGTTTCTCGTCGAAGCCGACGGCGCCGCGCACCAGCGCGCCGATCCGGTCGAGCTCCTCCTGCGGGCGCGGCTGATAGGTCACCTCCCCGCTCGGCGCCTTGGCGTAGACGCCGTCGACCAGCACCGCGACCGACAGCCGCTTCATCCGGCCGCCTTCCATCACCTCGGTGCGCTGGGTGCGCGAGATCTCGTAGTTGACGACCTCCTCGGTCTTCTTCTGCTGCTCGCGGCTCTGCGGGTTCTGCTGGCCGGGCGGGGTCTGGTTGCCCGGCAATTCGTTGCCGACCGTGACCTCGCCGGTCTTGTTCTCCTGGCTGGTCGACTGCTCCTCGCGCGTCTGGGTGGAGCGCGTCACCTTGCTTTCCGGGTCGAACAGGTCCTGCGTCTGCGTGACGCGGTTGAAATCCATGTCGGCGCTGACCTGCACCCGCGCCTTGCCGGCCCCGACGACGCTGGCGACGATCGCCTCGACCTGCTCGCGCAGGCGCTGCTCCTGCGCGACCTTGCGGTCGTCCATCGTCGCGGTGAGCTGGTTCTGCGGATCGGCGACGCCGTTGGCGAGCAGCCGCCCCGTCTCGTCGACGATCGAGACGCGCTGCGGGTTCATGCCCTGCACCGCCGAGGCGACGATATGCCGCACCGCATTGATCTGCGAGGCGTCGAGCGTGCCGCGCAGCCGCAGCACGATGGAGGCCGAGGGCTCGATCTTGTCGCGCGAGAACAGGGGCCGCTCGGGCAGCACCAGATGCACGCGCGCCGCCTGCACCCGGTCGATGCCGCGGATCGAGCGCGCCAGCTCGCCTTCGAGCGCCCGCAGATGGTTGAGGTTCTGGACGAACTGCGTGGTGCCGAGCGTGTCGGTCTTGTCGAAGATCTCGTAGCCGACATTGCCGCCCTTCGGCAGGCCGATCTCGGCGAGCCGCATGCGCACGCGCGGCACGTCGCCCGACGGCACCAGGATGGTCTGCCCGTCGCGCCGGAGCTCGTAGCGAATCGCCAGCCGGTCGAGCTCCTTCACGACGCTGGCCGAATCCTCGAGCGCCATGTCGGTGTAGAGCGTCGCCATGGTCGGGCTCGTCACCCGCATGACCGTGAAGGCGAAGAAACCGATCAGGAGAAGCGTCACCGCGCCCATCGCGGCGATCCGCGACGGTCCGAGCGTCCTCACGAATTGAGTGAGACCGTCCACGTGTAGCTTCCCCAGCCCAGGCGACCCCGTCGCCGACTAGGCAATTTTTTCCCTGTCTATGGTTTCCAATTGATTAACGCCGGCGCCGAATGAGCGAGCGCCGCGCCAATATCGCGCGACGTGTCTCGCGAAGCCTTCACGCCGTCATTCGACTTTTCGCCAAAAGCGCCGCGATGGCCTTGGCCGTGATCCCCTCGGGCGTGTCGTCGATCGAGACCGTGACGACGTTCTCGTCGGCGCTCGGCACCTCGAGCGCCTCGAACTGGCTTTTCAGCAATCCCGGCGGCATGAAATGCCCCTTGCGGGCCGCCAGGCGCCCGGAGATCAGCTCGAAGGAGCCGGCCAGATGCACGATGGCGACATCCGGCCGCCCGCCGCTCGTGAGCACGTCGCGATAGCGGCGCTTCAGCGCCGAGCAGCCGACGATGCCGAGCGTTCCGGCCTGCCGGCATTCCTCGATCCAGCCGGCGATCGTCGCCAGCCAGGGCCGGCGATCCTCGTCGTCGAGCGGCTGCCCGCTCGACATCTTCGCGACATTGGCCGGCGGGTGGAATTCGTCGCCGTCGCGATAGACCGCGCCGAGCGCCTCGGCGAGCCTGTGGCCGATGGTCGACTTGCCGGAGCCCGATACGCCCATCACGACGATCGCGGCGAGCGGCAGCTTCGTCTCGGGTTTCCCGCTCATGATTTCGCCGCCGGCTCGCGATGGCCACCGAAGCCGGCGCGCATCGCCGAGAGCACCTTCTCGGCGAAGGTGTGCTCCTGCCGCGAGCGAAACCGCGCGTAGAGCGCCGCCGACAGCACCTCGGCCGGCACCGCCTCCTCGATCGCCGCCATCAGGGTCCAGCGCCCCTCGCCCGAATCGGAGACATGGCCCGAATAGCCGGAGAGCTGGCCGTCCTCGGCCAGCGCCTCGGCCGTGAGGTCGAGCAGCCAGGAGGTGACGACGCTGCCGCGCCGCCACACCTCGGCGATGTCGGCGAGGTCGAGGTCGAGTCGGTGTTCCTCGGGCAGATCCTCCGAATTGGCGTTCTTCAGGATGTCGAACCCTTCCGCGAAGGCCTGCATCATCCCGTATTCGATGCCGTTATGGATCATCTTGACGAAATGCCCCGCCCCGTTCGGGCCGGCATGCAGATAGCCCTCTTCGGCACGCGCATCGCGCCCCTCGCGGCCGCCCGTGCGCGGCACCCCGCCGAGCCCCGGCGCC
>JBDHTH010000384.1:0-3863 GCA_039808545.1 Phreatobacteraceae bacterium
ACGAACTGGCCGAGCGAGCCGGCGCTGAGGCCGCCGCGCAGCACCTCGCTCGCGCCGACCCAGAGCACCGCGACGACGCCGGCGAAGACCAGCAGGATCGCGACGCCGGTGAGGAGGGCGCGCATGCGCGTCGCGCCCTGCGTCGCCCGGTAGTAGCCGGCGAGCGCCGCGTCGAAGCGGGTGCGCGTCGCCTGCTCGGCGCCGAAGGCCTGCAGGGTCGGCACGGCCTGGGCCGCCTCCGTGCCGATCGCCGAAGCTTCGGCCAGCGCGTCCTGGGCGGTGCGGGTGAAGCGGCGCACGCGGCGGCCGAACAGCACCAGCGGCAGCACGATGAGCGGGATGGCGCCGAGCACGTAGCCGGCCAGATGCGGGCTCGTATAGACCATCATCACGACCGCGCCGATGAACATCAGCCCGTTGCGCAGCGCGATCGAGACGCTGGCGCCGACCGCCGACTTGATCTGCGTGGCGTCCGAGGTCAGCCGCGAGACGATCTCGCCCGAGCGGGCGCGGTCGAAGAAGGCGGCGTCGAGCGTGGTGAGATGCGCGAAGACGGCCGAGCGCAGGTCGGTCGCGACCCGCTCGCCGATCATGGTCACGAGGTAGTAGCGCGAGGCGCTTGCCGCCGCGAGGACGGCCGCGACCGCGATCAGCATCAGGAAATAGCGGTCGATGAAGCCGGCATTCTCGGCCGAGAAGCCGAGATCGATCATCCGCCGCACGGCGAGCGGCAGGGTGAGCGTCGCCAGCGCCGCGACCAGCAGGGCGATCGCCGCGCCGAAAATGAGCGGGCGGCAATGCGCCAGATGCGGCAGGAGGATCGCCAGCGCCCGGAGGTTGCCCTTGCGGCGCGGCTCGGCGGCTTTCGGAGCCTCGGGCCGCGAGGCGGTGGCGGCGCCGGGCGCCGCGGCGGGGTCTTTTTCGACGGTCGACGTCATGATGCGCCTTCGGATACAAGTTCGGCGGGGGAAGCGCCAGCCGAATGGATCAAATGGCAGGCGATCCGGACGGGTGGGCGAGGGCACCGACGCATCGGCCGCTTCGCCCGCGCGCCTGCGCTTGTCCTTTGCCGCGCCTTGCGCTATAGGGCGCGCTTCCCGATCACGGGCCGGATTTTACGCGCCGCTCCACGTCTTGCGGCCGATAGACACGAGACCGAGCGATGAAGAGCGACATCCACCCCGACTACCACAAGATCAAGGTCGTGATGACCAACGGCAGCGAATACGAGACGTATTCGACCTGGGGCAAGGAGGGCGACACCCTTCAGCTCGACATCGACCCGAACACCCATCCGGCCTGGACGGGCGGCAACCAGCAGCTCATCGACCGCGGCGGCCGCCTCTCGAAGTTCAACAAGAAGTTCGCGGGCGTGTTCAAGGCCTGACCGGCCGCGCAGCGAAAACGCAAAAACCCCGCCTCGGCGGGGTTTTTTGTTGCGCGTGGCAAGCGGTTGCCCGGCGGATAGCCCTTCGCTCAGGCACCAAAGGCCTGGCGCAGGCGGTCGAGATGATCGGCGACGGCGTTGTCGGGGGCGGGCACGCGGCCGGCCTCATAGAGGACCCGGTCGAGGTGCTGGACATCGTTCTGCAGCGCGCCCGAGCGCTCGATCAGCGCGATCAGCGCGGCAGGCATGCCGTCGGCGATCGGCGCCTCGACGGCCGTGAGGCTCGCGAGCTTGGTGCGGCTCTTCTCCTCGGCCGCGTCGTCGAGCGTGAGCTCGCCCTCGTTGACGGCGCGGTGCAGCAGCAGCCAGGAGGCGAGCTGCATCAGCCGCGTCGTCAGCCGCATGCTCTCGGTCGCGTAGTTGAGCGCGGCGCCGCGGTCGAGCGCCTTCGCCTCGGCGCGGCCGGGCCCGTCGAGATAGGCGGCCGTCTCCTCGACGAGACGCATGCCGTCGGCGAACAGCGCCCTGAAATGCGCTGAGCTGGCAAGGCGAGCACCAAACGGATTGGCCTCACGGATACGACTGTTGCCGTTCATCGTCCTGACCCTCTCGGGGCGGCATGAACCACCCTTACGCGGCGATTGTCCAGCGCCGCTCTTGGGGTATCGGATACAAATCCAAGGCCAGGAAACTGTGCCAATCCGGCACGAAACTCAAGCGATCGAGGCCTGACCCTGGAAAAAAGAGCCGCCCGAGGGCGGCTCGAAGTCAATGACAGGGAGGCGTCAAACAGAGTGGACAGGAGCCACTCGACATCCAGGAAAGCTGGATACCCCCAGTAATAGATGAGAAAGCTTAACGGATGGTAAACGGGATCCGGCGGCGATCCTAATTCTTGAAGAAGGACGCGGCGGTACGCTGCGAGGCCTCTTTGGCCGCGAAAGCCTGCTCGAGCCGCGCGATCTCCTCCTTCAACAAGGCGACGCGTTCCTCGATCTCATGCAGGGACAGGCTGGAGAGATCCTGTCCCACGACATGGACGGGTTTCGGCTTGGGGCGATCGTCGTCATCCATCGCGAATTCCTTCCGTTATCCCCAGATTTCGTCCCAGAATAGGGCGTCGGCGGCGATCGGCCAAGGCAGTCGGAGGCCCCGTCCCGGCATTGATCGGCGCGGCGCTTTCCTGTTCCATGCCGGCCCTTGCGGCGCCCTGCGCGGCGGCTGCCGAGCCGGAGCCGAAGGCATGCAGGAAACACCGCTTATTCCCGAGACGATGACGGCGATCGGCATCGAGGCGCCGGGCGGGCCGGAGGCGCTGGTGGCGATGGCGCGGCCCGTGCCGCGGCCGGGCGACGGCGAGATCCTCGTCAAGGTTGCGGCGGCCGGCGTCAACCGGCCGGACGTGCTGCAGCGGCAGGGCGCCTATCCGCCGCCGGCCGGCGCATCCGACATATTGGGCCTGGAGTTCGCGGGCCATGTCGTGGCGCTCGGGGCGGGTGCCCAGCGCTGGGCCGTGGGCGATGCCGTGACGGCGCTGGTGCCGGGCGGCGGCTATGCCGAATACGCCTGCGTCAATGCGGCCAACGCGCTGCCGGTGCCCGGCAGCCTGACGATGGTGGAATGCGCGGCGCTGCCCGAGACCGTCTTCACGGTCTGGCACAACGTCTTCGAGCGCGGCCGCCTGACGGCCGGCGAGACGCTGCTGGTGCACGGCGGCACCAGCGGCATCGGCACGACCGCGATCCAGCTCGGCAAGGCGTTCGGCGCGCGGGTGATCACCACGGTCGGCTCGGCCGAGAAATGCCGGGCAGCGCTGGCGCTCGGCGCCGATGTGGCGATCAACTACCGCGAGGCGGACTTCGCCGTGGCCGTGAAGGAGGCGACCGAGGGCCGTGGCGCCGACGTCATCCTCGACATGGTCGGCGGCCCTTATGTGGAGCGCAATCTCGATGCGGCGGCGGTCGACGGGCGGATCGTGCAGATCGCCTTCCTGGAGGGCGCGCGGGTGACCGTCGACCTTCGTCGCATCATGATGAAGCGGCTGACCTATACGGGCTCGACGCTCCGGGCGCGGGCCGTCGCCGACAAGGCGGCGATGGCGCAAGCCATCGAGGCCAAGATCTGGCCGCTGATCGTTGCGGGCCGCTTCAAGCCGCCGATCGATTCGACCTATCCGCTCGCCGAGGCGGCGCGCGCCCATGCGCGCATGGAAACGAGCGCGCATATCGGCAAGATCGTGCTCGTCACCTGACGGGCGCGCTGCCTTGGCGGCGTCGACCGTGTTTCACGGCCGCAGGCGACTTCTTTTCCGGAACGGCTTGTCCGCCGCCCGGATCGCTGCTAGAGAGCGCGCCTCAGCCGCACGCTCCCTTCGTCTAGCGGTCTAGGACGTCGCCCTCTCACGGCGAAAACAGGGGTTCGAGTCCCCTAGGGAGCGCCAAATTTCCGCTCGCCGCGCGGTTGACAGAACTCAGAC
>JBDHTH010000385.1:0-3863 GCA_039808545.1 Phreatobacteraceae bacterium
CCGCGAGGCGCATATAGGTGAGAAGCACGTCCTCATCGCCCTGAAGCGCGTGCGGAATGGTGCTGGAATCGGCGAGAATCTGAAGGATTCGCGGCAGGAAGGCGCGGTATTGCGCCATCGTTTCGGCGTCGAGGCGATAGCCGCCGTCGAACCGCGCATAATCGAACAGTGCGAAAGGCGCAATCGCACGCAGCGGCATGGCGTTGAGCGCCGCCTGCGCCTCCGGCGCGACATCGCGCGGCGCTTCCTCGACCCGCCCGCGCGGGTGGCGGGCGAAGATGCGATAGGCGGTCTCGACCGCGCTTGCGAGTTCCGGCGTCATGGATCGGCCTCGGCCTGCCGCGAAGCTTACCGGATTTTGTCGCGTCCTCGCGGCCTTCCGTTCTACGCTATCGTCCGTCGAGCCGGCGCGCCGCGCGCAGGCCGGGGAATCCCCAGGCCCAGAGCGCCGCCACCGCCACCGTCCCGACACCGCCGAACACGACCGCCGGCACGACCCCGATCAGCGCCGCCATGACGCCGGCGCGGAACTCGCCGAGCTCGTTGGAGGCGCCGATGAACACCATGTTGACCGCGTTGACGCGGCCGCGCACCGCGTCGGGCGTGGCGAGCTGGATCAGTGTCTCGCGCACATAGACGCTGATCATGTCGGCGCCGCCCATGATCAGCAGCATCAGGATCGACAGCCAGGCGATGGTGGAGGCGCCGAACACCGCCGTCGCCAGCCCGAACAGGCCGACCGCCACGAACATGATGACGCCCGCATGGTCGGCGATCGGCCGGTTGGCGAGATAGGCCGCGACCAGCAGCGCCCCGATCCCTGGCGCGGCGCGCAGCATGCCGAGCCCCCAGGGGCCGACCAGCAGGATGTCGCGCGCATAGGCGGGCAGCAGCGCCGTGGCGCCGCCGAGCAGGACCGCGAAGAGATCGAGCGAGATCGCCCCGAGCACGATCTTCTGGTGCCAGATGTAGTGAAAGCCCGCCACCACGGTCGCGAAGGATGTCGGCTCGCGCGTCGCCGGCCGGGCCAGCTTCGGCAGCGTCAGGACGCCCGCGAGCGCCGCCGCGAGCAGCAGCGCCGCGACGCCGTAGGCGACCTCGGCCGAAATCCCGTAGAGCAGGCCGCCCGCCACCGGCCCGCCGATCGTCGCGGCCTGCCAGGAGCTGGTGTTCCAGGCGATGGCGGTGGCGAGCGCGTGGCGCGGCACGAGGTTCGGCAGCATCGACTGCACGGCCGGCCCGATGAAGGCGCGCGCGATGCCGAAACAGATCAGCACCGCGAAGATCGGCCAGGCCGAGGCCGGATGCGCGACCGCGATGAACAGCAGCGCGGCAGCGCACGCCGCTTCCGCCGCGAGGCAGATCGCGAAGATGATCCGCCGGTCATGGCGGTCCGCCACCGCGCCGGTGACCAGCACGAGCAGCAGCGAGGGCAGGAACTGGACGAGCCCGATCAGCCCGAGGTCCAGCGGGTCGCGCGTGATGTCGTAGACCTGCCAGCCGACCGCGACCGAGATGATCTGCGCCGCGAAGGTGCCGAGAAACCGGGCGCCCCAATAGATCGTGAAGGCCCGGTTGGCGAAGAGCTGCCGGGCCGTGGGCGGCGGCGCGGCGGTGTCGGGAACGTCATGCATGCGCCGCGCTATATCACGGGCGGGTGATTTGCACAGGCGGCGCGGCCGCCGGTCCTGGTTTCGCGCAGGGCTCGCCTGCGTTTGCCCCGTGGAAGGGGCGGCGCCCGGATGGTAAAGCCTTGGCGCGAAAGAACGGCCGGCCTCGACCGGCGCGCGATTTGAGGAAACGCCGATGACTGCTGATGCCCGCGGCGCGGGGCGGTTCGCCTCCAGCGCGCCCGAAAGCGCCTATGCCTGGCTGCGCCTGGCGCTGCTGCTGCTGATCTCGACGATCGGCGGCGTCGGCATGTGGGCGGTCGTCGTCGCACTGCCCGCCATCCAGGCCGATTTCGGCGTCACGCGCGGCCTTGCCTCCTTCCCCTACACGATGACCATGCTGGCCTTCGGCGCCGGCGGCATCATCCTCGGCCGCATGTCCGACAGGATGGGCGTCGCCGCGACGCTGGCTCTCGGCGGCGCCGCGCTCGGCATCGGCTATGTCCTGGCGGCCTATTCGCCGAACATCTGGGTGTTCACGCTCGTCAACGCGCTGCTCGTCGGCATGATCGGCGCGGCCGCGATGTTCGGGCCGCTGATCGCCGACATCTCGATGTGGTTCACGCGCCGGCGCGGCCTCGCGGTCGCGATCTGCGCGTCCGGCAACTACATGTCGGGCGTCGTCTGGCCCCCGCTCGTGCAGCGGGGCGTGGAGGCCTATGGCTGGCGCGCGACCTATATCGCGATCGGCATCGCCTGCGTGCTCACCATCGTGCCGCTGACGCTGTTGCTGCGCCGCCGCCCGCCCACCCAGGCCGAGACCGCGACGGGAATGCGCGCCTCAGGCGATCCATCGGCGCTCGGCCTCAGCAAGAGCAGCCTGCAATGGCTGATCGGCATCGCCGGAGTGGCGTGCTGCGTCGCCATGTCGATGCCGCAGGTGCATATCGTCGCCTATTGCGGCGATCTCGGCTACGGCGTGGCGCGCGGCGCCGAGATGCTGTCGCTGATGCTCGGCTTCGGCATCGTCAGCCGCATCGGCTCCGGCTTCATCGCGGACCGGATCGGCGGCATCGCGACGCTGCTGCTCGGCTCCATGCTGCAGAACGTCGCGCTGCTGCTCTATCTCGGCTTCGACGGGCTGACCTCGCTCTACATCATCTCGGCGCTGTTCGGCCTGTTCCAGGGCGGCATCGTGCCGAGCTACGCGCTGATCGTGCGCGAATATTTCCCGGCCTCGGAGGCGGGCATGCGGGTCGGCGTCGCGATGATGGCGACGCTGATCGGCATGGCGCTCGGCGGCTGGCTGTCGGGCGTGATCTTCGACTACACGGGCTCCTACGCGGCCGCCTTCGCGAACGGCGTCCTCTGGAACATCCTCAACCTCGCGATCGCCGGCTTCCTGCTGATCCGCGCCCGCGGCGGCGGCCGGCTCGCGCCGGCCTGAGGCGGGCGCGCTGGATTTTCGCCGGCTCCGCCCCTAACTCTCGGGCGTGGCCGCCGACGCTTCCCTTCCCGATCGCTTCGCCCGCTGGTTCGCCGAGCGCGGCTGGCACCTGCGCGCGCATCAGGCGGCGCTGCTCGAAAAGGCCGCCCGGCGGCGCGACGTGCTGCTGATCGCCCCGACCGGCGCCGGCAAGACGCTGGCCGGCTTCCTGCCGAGCCTGGTGGAGCTCTCAGGCCTCAAGCCGGCGCAGCGCGGCGATCTCCACACGCTCTACATCTCGCCGCTGAAGGCGCTGGCGGTCGATATCGAGCGCAATCTCGGCAAGCCGGTCGCCGAGATGGGGCTCGCCATCCGCATCGAGACGCGAACCGGCGACACGCCGGCCTCCAAGCGCATGCGCCAGCGCCGCACGCCGCCCGACATCCTGCTGACGACGCCGGAGCAGATCGCGCTGCTGCTCGCCTCGGCCGATGCCGGGACTCTGTTCGCGAAGCTGAAGACCATCGTGCTCGACGAATTGCACGCGCTCGTCACCTCCAAGCGCGGCGACCTGCTCGCGCTCGGCCTGGCGCGGCTGCGGAAGATCGCGCCCGAGGCGCGCATCGTCGGCCTCTCGGCGACGGTCGCGGAGCCGGACGATTTGAGGCGCTATATCGGCGGCAGCGACACGCCGGCCGATCTCGTGATCGCCCCGCCCGGCGCCGCGCCGCGCATCCGCATGCTGGAGACCGAAGAGCGGATTCCCTGGTCCGGCCATTCGGCCCATCACGCGCTGCCCGACATCTACGCGACCATCAAGGCGCACA
>JBDHTH010000386.1:0-3860 GCA_039808545.1 Phreatobacteraceae bacterium
CCTCCTATACCTGCCGCACCATGAACAACCTGCGCGGCACGCGGATGAGCGAGCATGGCCGCGCCAACGCGCTCGACGTGCGCGCCATCACGCTGCTCGACGGCCGCACGCTCGACGTGCTGAAGCGCAACGCCCCGGCGAGCCTGCAGGCGATGTGGAAGACGAGCGTCTGCAAGCGCTTCGCGACCGTGCTCGGCCCCGGCTCAGACGGCTATCACGAGAACCACATCCATGTGGATCTCGCGCCGCGCCGGCACGGCTATCAATATTGCCGCTGGCGGATGTAACGCCTATCCCCGACTGCCGACATGGCGCTTGCAGAGCGCCTTAGCGGTGTCGCCGGTCGCCTCCAGGCGGAAGCGCGGGGCGTCGGGCTCGTACCAGCCGAAGAACGGGATGGTCTTGTAGATCGTGCCGAAGGTGGAGCGTTCGCGCGCCGACCCGCAGACGGCCCAGCGCTTGGCGCCCGGATCGTCGCAGCGGCCGAAGGCCGAGGCGATGATCGTCCGGTCGGGCTCGTCGAGCCTGTTGCGCACCGTATCGGCGACGAGATCGCGCGAATAGCGCGGCAGCTCGAACGCCTGCCCGTCGCAGAACCGCTTCGGCGTGAGCGCGGCGGCCGGATCGGCACCGAGCACCGCCAGGGCAGCGGTCAGGAGCGGAACGATTTTCCGCATCGCATCCTCCGAGGTCACGTCTCGAAGCGCGACAGGGCGAAGCGGCCGATATCGTGCTGCGTGCCGCCGTCGAGCGCGAGATCGGCGAGAAGCTCGCCCATGACCGTGGCGAATTTGAAGCCGTGGCCCGAACAGGGCGAGGCGACCGTGATGTTCTTGGCGCCCGGCAGCCGGTCGATGAGGAAATGCCCGTCCGGCGTCATCATGTAGTGGCAGATGCGCGCTTCGACGAGCGGGCCGGCGGCGCCCGGCAGGTAGGCCTTCAGATAGTCGCGGATGCCCGCCTCGTCGGCCGCCGATATGGTGCGGTCGGGCGCCTCCGGATCACTCGGCAGGCGGCTCGCCGTATGCTTGGCGACCTTGACGGCCTCAAGGCCGTGGATCGGGAAACCGTAATGATTGCCGAACTCCGTCTCGTGGATGAAGACCGGGAAGCGGCCGACCGCGAAGGCGCCCGGATCCGCCGCCTTGAACCAGCCGAGGACCCGCCGCGACGGCACCAGCACCTGCGATAGCTCCGGAAACAGCTTGGTCGTGAAGGCACCGGCCGTCACCAGCGCGTGGCGGGCCGTGACGGCGCCCTGGTCGGTCTCGATGCGGACGCCGCCGTCGCCCTCCTCGATTCGCCTGACCTCGGTCGACACCGCGAGGTCCGCGCCGGCCGCGACCGCCCCCTCGACATGGGCCGTGACGGCCGCCTCGGGAATGAGGAAGCCCCCGTCGGGCTGGAGCACCGCGACATGGTCGGACGCGAGGGAGAATTGCGGATAGCGCTCGGCGAGTTGCGCGGGCGTCAGGATTTCGTGCGGCAGGCCGTATTGGCGGCTCGCCGCCAGCGTGCCGGACACCACGGCGCTGTCCTCGGCGCCGATCTCGGCGATGCCGGTGCGATGGAAGATGGTTCGGCCGGCCTGCCGCTCCAGATCGGCCCAAAGCTCGTAGGCGCGCCGCAGCAGCGGCACATAGGCAGGATTCTCGTGATAGCCGAGGCGAATGATGCGGCTCAGCCCGTGATAGGAGCCGTTCTCGTGCGGCACCTGATAGCGCTCGATGCCGACCGCCCGGACGCCCCGGCGCGCCAGATGATAGAGCGCAGCGCTGCCGGCCGCACCGAGCCCGACGACCGCGACGTCATAGCGCATGGATCTTCGCCCTTCCTGTCCCGCGCGGCGAAATCATCGGCCGCCATGCCGCGACCTTTCCCTGCCGTCGCGAATAAAGCAATCTCAGCCGTCTTCAGGAGCCGTCCATGACCGATTCATCCGGAAACCCGCCCCACAACCAGTCGCCCGTCAACCGGACCGATTCGGGCTGGCAGGCCGAGCAGAACGTGCCGCCCGCCGGGCAGAACGTCGTGCCGCAGCCGCCCGCGCCGGCGCAGCCGCAATGGCCGAGCCAGCCGCAGCCATGGCCCGGCCAGCCCGGCGCCGGCCCGAGCCAGGCATGGCAAGGGCAACCCGGCTGGCAAGGGCAACCCCAATGGCAGGGGCAACCCGGCGGCTATCAGCAGCAGCCGGGGTGGCAGGGGCAGCCGGGCTATGAGAACCAGGCGGGCTGGCAGGGACAGCCGCATGCCGGCCAATGGGGGCCGCAGCCGGGGGCGCAGGGCTATCCCGGCCAAGGGTATCCCGGACAGGGCTATTACGGGCAGGCGCAGCCGCAGGGCAGCGACCAGACGATGGTGATGGTCGTCTACGGGCTCTATCTCGGCGGCTTCCTGATCCCGTTCCTGCCGATCGTCGCGGTCGTCCTCGCCTATGTGAACCGCGGCGCCGCGCCGCCCTGGCAGCAGACGCATTTCACCTATCAGATCCGCACCTTCTGGATCGGGCTGCTGTTCGCCGTGATCGGCTTCATCTCGCTGTTCATCGTGATCGGCATTTTCGTGCTGCTGGCGGCGGCGGTGTGGCAGGTCGTCCGCGTCGTGCGCGGCATGATCGCCGCATCCAACCGGCAGCCGATCCCGAATCCGGAGACCTGGCTTATATAGAGCCTGCTCCCTTCGAACGGTTTCGTTCGAAGGGTCAAAGCAGTCTCCAACAAGCGATCAGGCGCCCGGCCGGGGATCGATCGGGCGCACGGTGTTCAGGCCGAGAAGCTGCTCGATGGCGGCGGCGGCCGACAGGATGCGGTCCTCGCCATGCGGGCGGGCCGCGATCTGGAGGCCGACCGGCAGCCCGTCGCGCGTGAAGCCGCAGGGCAGCGACAGGGCCGGAGAGCTGACCAGGGTCAGCGCATAGGCGATCGAGAGCCACTGCACATAATCCGGAAACACGTAGTCGCCGATCCTTTCGACATAGCGCTGCTCCACCGGATAGGCCGCGACGACCGTCGCGGCGGTGAGCAGCAGGTCGTAGGTCTCGAAGAACCGCAGCGCCGATTGCAGCATGCGCGAGCGGGCCGCCTCGGCGCGCGCGAGGTCGTCCATCGTCAGCGCCATGCCCTTCTCGATGTTCCAGATCACCTCCGGCTTCAGCTTGTCGCGATGGGCGCGCAGCAGTTCCACCTTCGAGACCGCGAAGGCATAGGCGCGCAGCACGCCGAAGGCGTCATGCGCCTCCGAGAAGTCGGGATGCGCCTCCTCGACGATCACGCCCTCGGCCGCCAGCCGCTCGGCGGCCTTGCGGGTGACGGCGGCGACCTCGGGATCGACCGGCGTGATGCCGAGATCGGCCGAATAGGCGACGCGCTTCGGCAGGCGCGGCGCGTTCGCGGCCGTGAGGAAGGAGGCGTGCGGGCGCGGCAGCGAGATCGGATCGCGGTGATCCTCGCCCGCCATGGCGTCGAGCAGCAGCGCGAGATCCTGCACGGTGCGCGCCATCGGCCCCTCGACCGCGAGGGTGCGGTCGATCTTCAGGCCCGGCGTCGCGGCGACGCGGCCCGGCGAGGGGCGCAAACCGACGATGCCGCAGAAGCTCGCCGGGTTGCGCAGCGAGCCGCCCATGTCGGAGCCATGCGCCAGCCAGGCCTGGCCGGTCGCCAGCGCGACCGCGGCGCCGCCCGAGGAGCCGGCGGCCGAGCGGGCCGTGTTCCACGGGTTCAACGTCGCGCCGAACACCTCGTTGAAGGTGTTGCCGCCGGCGCCGAACTCCGGCGTGTTGGACTTGGCGTAGACGATGCCGCCCTCCGCCTCCAGCCGCTCGACCAGGATGTTGGAGGCCTCCGGCACATGGTCGCCGAAGA
>JBDHTH010000387.1:0-3860 GCA_039808545.1 Phreatobacteraceae bacterium
GTAGGGCAGGAAATTGTCCGGCTCCAGGAACAGGTCGACGTCGAGCCCGCCATTGCCGAGAAATACGAAAACCTCGTGCTCGTTGGCGAGCGCGCGGCTGCGGATCAGCGCGCGGCCGAGCGGGCGAATCTGGAGATCGACGCCGACCTCCTTCCAGTTCTGCTTCACGCTCTCGAGCACGTCCGTCCAGTCGGGGCGGAAGTCGGACGGCACCTCGACCGTGACGATGACGCGCTGCCCGTCGGCGCCGAGCCGGAAGCCGGCCGAGTCCTTCTTGTCGAGCTTGATCTGGTCGAGAAGCTGGTTGGCCTTCGCCTTGTCGTGCTCGGTGTACTGCTTGGCGATTCTTTCGTCATAGGCGACCGACTCTTTGCGCGGCGCGATCTGCCAGGGCTCGCCCTGCCCGTAATAGACGAGGTCGATGATCTGCTTGCGGTTGATCGCGTAGGAGAGCGCGACGCGGAAGTCGCGGGTCTGGAAGAGAGCGCGCTTCGCCGGATTGGCGTGGTTGTGGTTGAAGAAGATCGCCATCGTGTTGTGGTGCGGGGCAGCGACCTCGAACAGCTTGTACTTGCCTTTCTGCTGCGCGTCGAACAGCACCGACTTGTTGCGGAGCGAGGCGATGGTGCGGTCCTGCAGGTCGATCTCGCCGGCGGTAGCGCGCAGCACCATCGCCTCCGCATCGTCGACGACGCGGAAGTCGTAGCCGTCGAGATAGGGAAGCTGGTGCCCGTCGGGGTCGACCTTGAAGTAATAGGGGTTGCGCTCGGCCGCGACGCGGCGCTTGTCGTCATAGGCCGAGGTGAGCATCCAGGGCAGCATCGTCGGCATGCCGGTGAAGCGCCAGCGGCTGAGCGGGCCCGTGACGGTGGTGAAGCGGTCGATCCAGCCCGAGAAGCCGGCGGCCTTGGCCTCGGTGTCGGCGTTCGGATTGTGCTTGATGTGCAGCTTTTCGAGGTAGTGCCTGGGGAAGCCCTCGATCGGCGCGTTGTCGCCGATGTTGGAGTTCGAGGCGACCTTGCGCAGGAAGAGGCCGTTCGGCTCCTTGAAGACGAATTTGACAGTGCGGGCGTCGACCTTCTCGACGACGACCGGGCCGCCCGCGGTCTTCAGCCAGGAGGCGAAGCCCGGATTGAGCTGCGGGTTGGTCGCGTAGCTCTCGTACCAGAAGAGGATGTCGTCGGCCGTGAAGGGGTGGCCGTCCGACCATTTCAGCCCCTCGCGGATGTGGAAGGTGTAGACCGTGCCGTCCGCGCTCGCCTCGTAGCGCTCCGCGAGGTTCGGGATGATCTCTCCGCTCGCGAGGTCGAGCCGCACCAGCCCCTCATAGGCGACGGTCTTGATGATCCACCAATGATCGGAAGCCCCGAGCATGGTGGCGCGCCAGACGCCGCCGTAGCGGCCGACCGCCTCATGCGGCTTCACGACCATCGGCACCTTCGGCAGCCTCTCGGCGACCGGCGGCAGCGCCTTGGCGGCGACCTTCGCGGCGAGCGAGGGCGCTTCCTTGTAGGCCGCCTGCGCCAGGGCGGGTCGTATGAAGACGGCCGCGCCGACCGCCGCGCCGCTGGCGGCGAGAAACTGGCGGCGATCGAATGTCGGGTGCTTGCAGTCCATGGTTCACTCCCCGGAATTGGCCGCGCGCGTTCTCGCGCTTGTCGGCTCGATATCGTTTGAAGCTCAGGCGTCCTCGTCGGGACCGAAGTAGCGGCGCTCGGCGCGGTCGAGCAGCGCGACCATGGCGGCGCGGGCGCGGGCCGGATTGCGCTCCGCGAGGCCGGCGACGATCTCGCGCCGATCGATGACCACCTGGCGCCGGTTCTCCGCCGTCACCACGCGCCGGCGCAGATGCCGCCACATGTCGCTGTCGCGCAGGGTCCAGAGATACTCGACGACATTGGCGAGGACGCCGTTGCGGGCGGCCCTGGCGAGGGTGGTGTGGAAGCGGAAGCCGAGCTTGTCGTCGAAATCGCCGAGCCCGGGATAGACGCGCGCCATCTCCTCGACGAGCGCCTCGAGCTCCTGGATCTCCTGCGCGCTGGCGCTGACGGCCGCACGCGCCGCGATATCGGTCTCGATCAGGCGGCGCGCCTGGAATTGCTCGAGCGGACCAGGGCCCGGATCGGCCGACACCGGCCAGCGCGGCGCGCCCGCCGGCGGCACCTCGCGCACATAGGTGCCGTCGCCCACCCTCACCTCGATGAGGCCTGCGGCTTCGAGGGCGATCATCGCCTCGCGGACCGACGGGCGGCTGACGCCGAGCGTCTTCGCGAGGTCGCGCTCGGGCGGGATCTTGTCACCCGGCCGATACGCATCGCTGCGGATCATCGCCTCGATCTGCTCGGCGATCTGCTCATAGACACGTTTGGCCCGGACGATGCGCAGGCTGGGGGAATCTACGGCAGCGCTCTTATTGGACATGCCAATATACCACTGTGGATCATTGGCATGATCAATAATCTTGTTTTGGCCATTGTCAACATGAAATCCGGCTAACCGAGCGTTATTGGCCTGACCAATCTTAGCCTGCGCGATATAAGGAGCCTCGCGGGGTCCTCGGCCTTGCTTCAGCTACGGGTAACCACGCCGGCGGTTCCGTGGCGGCTCAGAACCTTGACGACGACCTCGGAGCGAACGCCGCGCGCCGCCACATCAACATGGCTATCGCCGAGGACGAGGCCCTTCAGCACGATCTCGTCAACGAAGTTGGGCAGCACGGGGCGGTCGAAGATGATTTCGCCGGCCCCGCTGTCGAAGGACAGGCCGAGGCAGGTCTGGATCAGCATGAGCGGCGCCGCCGCCGCCCAGGCCTGCGGCGCGCAAGCGACCGGATAGGTGGTCGGGCCGTTGCCGAACCGTCGCGGAAAGCCGCAGAAGAGCTCGGGCAGTCGGCGCAACTCCTGATAGGTGGAGGCGGCGAAAAGGCCTTCCAGTATCCGCGCCGCCTGCAAGCGATACCCGTAGCGCGCCAAGCCGGCGGCAATCAGGGCGTTGTCATGCGGCCATACCGAGCCGTTGTGATAGCTCATCGGATTGTAGCGGGCTTCCCCGGTCGCGATCGTCCGCACGCCCCAGCCCGAGAACGAGCTGCGCTCCATCAAGGCATGCGCGACCGCCTCGGCCCGCTCCGGAAGCGCGAGCCCCGTGAACAGCACATGGCCGGCATTGGAAGCCCGCACCCGGCAGGGCCGCTTGTCGCCGTCCAAGGCCAGCGCATAGGTGCCGAGCTCCGGGATGAAGAAGGCATCGTCGAACAGATGGCGCAGGCGGTCGGCGCGCGCCGCATAGGCTTGCGCCTGTGCCGTCTCGCCCATTTGGAGCAGTATGCGCGCGGCCGTCTGCCAGGCCGCATAGACGTAGCCCTGCACCTCGGCGCAGGCGATGGGGCCGCGCGCGATCGAGCCGTCGGCATGGAAGATGGCGTCGTGACTGTCCTTCCAGCCCTGGTTGATCAGCCCCTGCTCGGTGCGACGGCCGTATTCCACGAAGCCGTCGCCGTCGCGGTCCCCCGCTTCGTCGATCCAGCGCAACGCCGCGGCGATGTTCGGCCAGAGCAGGCGGACCGTCTCGAAATCGCCGGTGCGGTGCCAATAGGCCCCGGCCAGCAGCACGAAGAGCGGCGTTGAATCGACGCTGCCGTAGTAGCGGCGGAACGGGACCTCGCCCAGCTCCGCCATCTCCCCGTAGCGGACCTCGTGCAGGATCTTGCCTGGCTCGGCATCGGCGTCGGCGTCGAAGGCAGTCGCCTGATTGGCGGCGAGGTAGCGCAGCACGCCCCGCGCCAGCGCGGGGCGTGCCGCGCCTAGCCGCTGGAGGAGCGACGACGGAGCGACGGATTTTCTAACCAACATTGCGCGGTA
>JBDHTH010000388.1:0-3852 GCA_039808545.1 Phreatobacteraceae bacterium
GGTCAGCGTCAGGATGGAGCCGCCGTTCGGCATCATCTTCTCGGCGCGCTGCGCGAGCGCCGTCAGCGAGTAGCAGGAGATCAGCATGGTCTTGCTGAAATTCTCGGCCGTCGTGTCGACATAGCGGCCGTCGAGCTCGTTCTTGTCCGAGAAGGCGACACAATGGACGATGAAGTCGATGCGGTCCCATGTCTCGGCCGCGGCCGCAAACACGGCATCGATGGTTGCCGGATCGGTGACGTCGCAATGGCCGAGCACATGCGCGCCGAGCTCGGCCGCGAGCGGGCGCACGCGCTTCTCCAGCGCCTCGCCCTGAAAGGTGAACGCGAGTTCCGCGCCGGCCTCGTGGCAGGCCCGCGCGATGCCCCAGGCGATCGACCGATTATTGGCGATTCCGAAGATCAAACCGCGTTTGCCGGCCATTACGCCTTGAGTCATCGTTCCCGTCCGGAAAATTGAGTGTCCGGACCCCGTATCGCACAGGCCTCAGGGGCCAGCAAGGCGATGCGCGCATGCCGTCCCATCACGGTTGATGTCGTTAGATTGCGAGCGCGCAGCCGGTCATTCGAGCCCGGCGCGCGGATCCGGAAGGCCGGCGTCGCGCAGGCGCTCCATCGTCGCGTCGAGCGCCTTGTCGCTGCCCGGCGGCAGCACGATCTCGACCGTGATGTAGAGGTCGCCGTACTGATCCTCGCCGGCCGGCAGCCCCTTGCCGCGCAGGCGGAAGCTGCGCCCGCTCGAGGTCATCGGCGGAATCCTCAAGTCGACCGGCCCGTCGAGGGTCGGCACGCGCACGGTCGCGCCGAGCACCGCCTCGTCGAGGCGGATCGGAATGCGCGCCCGGACATCCTGCCCGTCTGCCGAGAAGAGCGGGTCGACCGCCGGCGAGACCGTCAGATAGACGTCGCCGACGCTGCCCTGCGGGCCGTTCATGCCCTGGCCTTTGAGGCGGATCTTCCTGTCTGCCGCAACGCCCGGCGTGATCGCGACCGAGACGCGCTTGCCGTTCGGCAGCGCCACCTCGTGCTTGCCGCCGCGCGCCCAGAGGCGGAACGGCACGGTGATCGCCAGATTGACGTCGAGCAGGCTCGGCTGCGCCTCCGCCTCGGCGTTGCGGGCGTTGCGGAACTGGCCCATCACGTCGCCGAACAGGTCCTCGAAGCCCGCAAAGCCCCCGGCCCCGGCCCGCGTCTGCCGCTGCTGGCCGCGCCGGAACATCGACGGGTCGATATTGAGATGCTCGAAGATCGTCTCGGCGTTCGGATTGCCGCTGAAGCCGCCGCGCCCGGTCCGGGCGCCTTGCGAAAACCCGTCGAAGCCGTGAAAGCGCGGATTGCCGGCCGCGTCGATCTCGCCGGCGTCGAACTGCTTGCGCTTCTTCTCGTCCGACAAGAGATCATAGGCGGATGTCAGCTCGGCGAAGCGGTCCTTCGCCTTCGGATCATGCGCGTTGGCGTCGGGGTGCAGCTGCTTGGCGAGCTTGCGGTAGGCGCTCTTGATCTCCTGGGCGCTCGCGGTCTTGCTCGTGCCCAGCACCTGATATGGGTCACGCATCGGCGCGCGGCCTCCTGGAATCCTGTCTTGGCATTATCGCCGGCAGGGCTGATATGGGAAGCTGTTGCCGATGTGCAACGCCGAAAATGGCAGGCGACGGCCCTGATTTAGCCCGTCGAGCCGGGCGTTCCCCAGGGGGCGGTCTCGCGGATCTCCCAGTCGCCCGACAGGGCCCGGCAGGCCTCGCCCTTCACCCATTGCGTCGTTTCGGGCCTGACGAAGCTCGCCAGGAACGGCCGGCACACCTTGCCCTCGCGCGTATGAGCGGGGCCGAGCGGCGTCACGGTGCCGCGCACGCCCGTGCCCGGATTGGCCCAGGGCGCGCTCTTGCCCTCCTCCTCATGGGTCAGCACGAGGCCGAGCGCCTGCTTCACGGCGCCCCAATCGGGGCCGATCGGCGCCAGCATCTGCGGCTTGACGAGGGCGAGAGGGGAGACCGGCTGGTTGGGCGCGAGCGCGGTCGTCGTGACGGGCGCGTCCTTCGCCGGGATCGAGCCGGTGATCTCCTGCGGCTCCTCCTTGCCCATCAGCGAGGGCAGGGTGAAGGAAGTCGAGCACCCGGCGGTCGCCAAGCCGAGCGCGACGAGCACGCCGGCTCCGCTCAGCGCGCGCACCAATCGCCTGGAAGACCAGGGCGCCGGGCGATAGGATGAAAATTCGACCGTCACGCAAACAACTCTCGACAATGGACGTCCAGGCTGCATGGAACAGGACGAGTGGTTAACACCGGGTAAGGGCTTGGACGCCCTGGCGCCGTTTCGGCTTTTCGATGCGTGGCTTGCGGAGGCGGCCGCGAGCGAGCCGAACGATCCGAACGCCATGGCGCTCGCGACCGTCGATGCCGATGGCTTGCCGGATTGCCGGATGGTGCTGCTGAAGGGCCACGATCCGCGCGGCTTCGTCTTCTACACTAACTTGGAAAGCGCCAAGGGCAGCGAGCTCGCGGCGGTGCCGAAGGCGGCGCTGCTGTTCCATTGGAAGACCCTGCGCCGGCAGGTGCGGGTGAGGGGGCCGGTGGAACGCGTCACCGACGCGGAGGCGGACGACTATTTCGCCTCCCGCCCGCGCGGCTCGCGGCTCGGCGCCTGGGCGTCGCAGCAGTCGCGGCCGCTCGAGAGCCGCTTCGCGCTCGAGAAGGCGGTGGCGGCCTATACGGCCCGCTATCCGGTCGGCGACATCCCCCGGCCGCCGCATTGGCACGGCTTCCGCGTGCTGCCGGTCGCGGTGGAGTTCTGGCACGACCGGCCCTTCCGCCTGCACGACCGCGTCCGCTACGAGCGGCCGGCGCCCGAGGGCGATTGGACGAAGACGCGCCTCTATCCCTGAGCGGCGCGCCTGTTGCGGTTTTGTAACGCTAACGGCGTGTTAACCGCAGCAATTGCAATTGATCCCACTCTCCGCAAAGATTGCCTATAATCGCCGCAGTTTCTGCACAAATGAGCGGCACCAGACCCGCCTGCCGCTCGACGGCGAGGCCCGCGCCGGATCGTGCGAACGACCGGCACGGGGTTCAAGCGTAGGCGTTCGTTGCGCTTTCGCATTTCAGTCGAAGCGCAACTAGGGATGGAGAGTTTGGTATGACGACGCAGCAGATCGCCCGCCCCCGACAACAGACGCGGGGCCTCCTCGAAGCGCATTACCGCACGATCGGCATTTCGGCCGTCGTGGCGGCGGTGGAAGGGCGCGACCGGCCCGCCAAGCCGAAGAAGCTTTCGGCGGAAGAGCTGAAGCTCGTCGAGCGCTTCCAGGCGCGTGAATCGGACTGAGAGCCGGGGACGAACCGGCTCGAAAGGCTGCCGAATACGCTCTGCCGCGTGGATCGTCGCTTGCGGCGGAGCGGGACGAGGCCGACCGCATGAAGCGGTGGAGCAGGCGCGGCATCAGGCCGCGCTTTTTTGTGTGCGCGGCGCCCTTCATGCGCCGCATGGCGGCTGCTTGAAGGCGAGGGAGCGGCTGGCTACGCTTGCCGAAAGACGAGGGAACGCATGGGCTTCGCCGCCTCCTGAAATCAGGAATCGGCGGCACAAGACCCGTGGCCGGACAGCGGGGGCAACATGACGAAGCATGCGGAGCTGATCGGCCAGAGCGCCAACCAGGTCGTGGCGCGGCTCAAGGCTGGCCAGGTGACGCCGCATGACCTCCTCGACGCGCTGGAAGCACGCATCGCGGCGGTCGACGGCGCCGTCAACGCCCTGCCGACGCTGTGCTTCGACCGCGCCCGCCGGCATGCCGACGCCCTCATGAAGAAGCCGGTGAAGGAGCGCGGCCGCCTCGCCGGCCTGCCGGTGCCGATCAAGG